>JAFRGH010000177.1 GCA_017433945.1 Mogibacterium sp.
CTCATCCTTACCAAGGATGCGCTCTACCGACTGAGCTACAACAGCGCATTGTTCTAACATAGGGGTTTCCCGCGCCACGCATAGCACTAAGAATATTACATCATAGACCCCTTATTGTCAAGATTGCAGGCATTTATCATGTCTTGTTTTTGATAGAATCCACGAGCATCCGCCCCGGCCCCGGAACGAAGCGCCGCGTAGCCCGCAAATCAGATTTTACACCATGCGCGGTCCGCATTTCCAGCTTTTTCTTTGTGTTTTATGAGTCGCGCCGACTCACTTGCGGCTTGATTATTATCCCGTGTATAATAGCGGCAAATGAAAGTTCTTAAGCAATACATTCGCAAAGCTGACATAATTCTTTTTTTGATCCTGGTCGTCACCGGCATCGCGGTTTCGGCCGTTCTTGCCGTATCTCAGGCCGGCGCCTCAGCAGGCGACAAGGTCATAATCGAATCCGGCGCAAAGCTCTACGCGTCTTATTCACTCAGCGAAGATCGGACGATAATCGTTCCCGCTCCCAGGCAGAACAGAACCGACAGTCCGGCAGCGGAGTCCGAAAGAGGCATGTCCGGTGATGCCGAATATTCTTCAGATCATTCATCTTCCTACGATTATTATAATGTAGTACAGATCAGCAGCGGCAAGGTCCGCGTCAGCGAGGCCAGCTGCAAAAATCAGGTCTGTGTCCATCACAGCGCTATTTCGCGCTCAGGCGAAAGTATTGTCTGCCTTCCGAACAGGCTGGCAGTGCGTATAGAATCGGATAATTTATCAGGAACCGGATCAGGCAGCAGCGCAGGCAGTGATACGGACGATTCCGGCAGCGAGAAAGGAGAAGGCTATGACACTATCACCTCATGAGCCGGATCGTACTCCTGATCACAAGACCGGATCATACAATGGCAGCAGCCCCGGCAATCATAACAGTTCTGCCCATTTTGTGGCACAGGTCGCTCTTCTGGCTGCCCTTGCGCTTATTTTTTCGTATGTGGAAGCCCTTATCCCCTACAATCCGGGTATCCCGGGAATAAAGCTCGGAATCGCTAACGTCGTAACGGTCATCGCTCTCTACAAATTCAGCGCAAAAGAAGCTGCCGCTGTGAGCCTTATCAGGATCGTTATCGCCGGTCTGCTGTTCACAGGGCTTTTCGGCATGCTGTACTCACTTGCCGGAGCCGCTTTAAGTCTTGCCGGAATGATCCTGTTAAAAAAGACCGGGCTGTTCTCGGTCATCGGCGTCAGCATGGCTGCCGGAGTGCTGCATAACATGGGGCAGCTGCTCGTCGCAGCCGCCCTCATTGAAGATCTGCGTATTTTCTTTTATTATCCCGTTCTTATGTTCAGCGGCATCATCGCCGGGATACTCGTAGGTATCATTTCAGTGTTTATATTGAGAGCAATCCCGGCTCGCTGATGATTTCACATACTTATGGCCCGGCTGCCTGATCGACAGGGCTGCTGAAGCGGCAATCAGGATAACTGCCGCTATCGGGTAAACGATAACGAGGCTGTTCGGTCTGCCGCAGATCGCCAGTATCCCCTGCATTATGCTTCCGACAGTCAGTGTCGCGATCGCCGCGTGATACATCCAGTGACGGATCACTTTTCCAATCAGCTTTACCGGCGCCTGCTCCGTACGGGCTGCCGCATCATCCGAAGCGGTCTTCGAAACACGGTACCTCATGGCGCTGAGCATGTAAGGCAGCGTTCCGCCGATCAGCGGCACCGCGAATGCGTATATCATGTAATTTGAATATACCCCGAAGCTGAAATGTTCATATACTGCGCCGCCGACAACGAGCACTATCGAGATTATCATATATATCAACGCAGTTTTCAGGTCATTTCCGTCATTTACGTCATTTCCATCATTTCCGTCATTTACGGCATTTACGGCATTCCGGTCTTCCGGCATTCCCGACTTATCCCCATCTCCGGCACATTCATTGATATTGACTTCTGAATCCTCCTGTCCGGGCAAACAGGTATCTATCATTGATTTATTTTCCGATGTAAACAATGTCACTCACGCTCCTTTCTTTTGTTGTGCTTCCGCCGGTAGTCGGATTATTTACCACCTTGCCGTTAAAATACATAGTGGACGATCCGCCGCCGTCGAGGTTATACGCGGTCTCAACACCGAGCCCGTCCATGAATTCGGCCAGCTCATTAAGCGAAAGTCCTGCGCTTTCACTCGTCCGTCCGTCGGAGACGACAAACACGTAATGGTTCTCATCTATGATCCCTATTGCCGTTCTCGGGTTGCTCGCCATCGCCTGCCCGACCTCTTCATTTTCACTGACGGACACGTTTCCGTTCTGTACAAGCGCCGGCCCGAATGACAGCGTCTGCACAGCGCCTTTTTTGATCAGCTGTTCTGCGGTCACTTCACTCTCGTTGATTATTCCAAACGATCCGTCCTTGTAAATGACCAGATCCTCCTGATTTTTTAAAGCTTTATTTCTGTATAGCTTGCCGTTTCGGATAACATAGCCGGATTCCTGCGCTCCGTAGTAATCTCCGTTGACTGCAAGTATCGCGCCTGCGCTCTCTGCGATTTCAGAGGTCTTCGCAGTGACATTTTTGCCGTATGATCCCTGCGCGAAGGCAGTCTTAAGATATGAAGAATCTTTGAGCTGAACGTCGGCAACGTAGATAGTCGTGTCGTTTTCCCTGTATTCCTTTAGTGTGATGCTCACATTGTCATCCTTGTAGCTGTCAGAGGTGCTGACAGCGGATGAGGAAAAATCTTGTGTTGTATCGCTGCCCAGGCTGCCGGCTGTCGAGCTTCCTGAAGCGGCGGATGCCGATGAGCCGGAGCTTACTGAAGCGGAACTATTGGCATCAGTGCCGGTTTCTTCGTCCGATTCCGAGCTGTGCGAACCGGGTCTGCCGCCCTTGTCCGGGCCGTGACCCTTACCGCCTTTGCCGCCCTTCATCCTGCCGTGCGTATTGCCGTCCTTTCCCGAAATTCCTCCCGAAGCTCTATTGCCGCTGTGCTGATTGCCGGCTTCGCTGTCGTTCTCAGTGCCGTTCTGAGTTTCCTCTCCGGAGCTGTCAAAGGATGCGCCTGCGTCGGATTGATCAGCTGCGTTTTCATCTGTATCTGCGGCACCATCCTGCTCCTGAGCGTCTATTGCCGATGTCTCTGCATCACTGTACACCCTGGTGATAAAGAAAGTGTCCATCATCACATATGTCGAGAACGCCAGCAGCACCGCCATGAACGCGGCCAGATATTTTTGCTGCTGCTTCAGTCTGCTGCTCCGCCCGGTCTTGATCTGCCTGTCTCCAGCGTCTATCGGCCGGTTCTTTTTGTCTTTCATTTTTTCAGTCTTATTTCCCATCATTTTGCGAACTCCCTGATTCCTGTACTCGCTGTATTTATTTCCGGGCTTTTTCCGGTTTCTTCCCCGGTCCTGCCGCCTGTGCTTACAGCCCGCAGCTTCGGGGCGCGTACGGCCCGGTGTTCTACTATGAATCTTACTTTGCCGTCCTCGCTGACCGCCGCCTCATACTGTTTTGTTTTGGCCTCTTCACCATCCGCGGCCGCGCTTTCTTCTCTGTAAAAAATCAGATAGCGCTGCACCGTCCAGCTGATAGTGAAAAAAATGAGTTCGGTTATTATTTTTGCCGCGAGGCTGTTTATCCCGAAGGTATCCGAAAGAGTGCTCAGCACCACCGTATTGCCTGCAAGTATCACCGCCGCCAGGGCAAAATACTGCGCCGCCGAAGTCGTAAGTTTTTTGCTGCTGCTGAACACGAATTTCCTGTTGAGGGTGTAATTCGTGACAGAGCTTACCAGTCTCGCGCCGATGTTCGCTATCGCAAGGCTCGGAGTCAGCAGGGTCAGCAGAGCGAATACCGCATAGTCCACCGCGAAGCTCGCCAGTGACGCAGCCGAGAATTTAAGTATTTCCCTGTAGACTCTTATCGAATCCTTCACAGCGTCGAAATGCGATGAGGCGTTGCTGTCTATGTACACCGTATCTATCCTTTCCTCTCTGACCGGGATGCCGTCCGCGGCAAATCCCAGCAGCATATTTATTTCGTACTCGTAGCGGCTGCCGCTTATTTGAAGCAGCCTCGGGATCAGATCCGCGCTGAACGCCCGCAGTCCTGTCTGAGTGTCGTGTATCGGCAGCCCTGTGGAAATTCTGAAAACATGCCTTGTTATGCTGTTTCCGAGTCTGCTTCTCAGCGGTATAGGATCGCTGTGTTCTGCTGCGGGAATATGCCTGCGCTCTTTGTTACCCTGGCTGCAGCTGCCCAGACTGCGGCTTCCGAGAACCAGAGTTCCCGGGTGCTCCGCAGCTGCTCTCGCCACCCGCAGCACATCCTTTGCAAGGTGCTGCCCGTCAGCATCTACAGTTATTACTACAGTAGTATCCGGGGCGTCGGCCGGAGCTTTTCCGGCTGTATCACTGTTCTTACTATGCTGGACCCGTCCGCGATAGCTGTACTGAATATCGCCTTGACTGCCTGCCCTGTAGTCGTATATATATGCGAGTCCGGTCTTGAGAGCCGCGCCCTTGCCCATGTTTTTTTCATAGGATATGACCGTCGCGCTGCGTCCGGCTTCACGGAATACATCTCTGTATTCCGGGCCGCTCCCGTCATCAACCACTACCGTTTCAAAGCCTGCGCGGATGAGATCGTCAATTACCTTCAGCATTTTTTCATCCGGCTCATATGCCGGGATCAAAGCTATATATTTTGAAGCCATTATGCAGCCTCCTCTCCGCCTTTCAATCCGCCGCCCATGCCGCGGCCGTCTTTCATTCCGCCTTTGCCGCCTTTCATGTCACCTTTCATTCCGTCTGGCCGGGGACCACCTCTGAAGCCGTCCTGACCGTTTTGTCCGTTCTGAGCACTGCCGTCATTACCCATTTCTGAGCCCTTCTGTCCCGGCTGACCGCCGCCCATGCCGCGGCCGCCCATGCTTCCGCCGATGTTTCCGTAGATGAGTTCGCTGAGTTCTATAGTTTCGCTGTATGATCCTGCAGTCAGAGTATATGTTCCGCCCTGCTCCATATCCGGAGTACTGATATATACGACTGCGTAATCGAGTTCAGGCGTGGTCTCTGCAATAGTGTTTCCGTCAGCATCCTTGAGAGTGACCGCTGTTCCGGCCGACTGATTGCCAACGCTTACAACGATGATGCCCTGATTCTCCGCGCTGCTGAAATTGGAAGCCATTCCGGCGCCGCCTGTTCCGATGAAGGTTCCGCCTGTGATCGTGCCTGCTACGTTATAGTCGAGCACCGAGGTATCTCCCTGCGTCGGGCCCTCAACAAGTGTGTAGCCGCCGCTTATTTCTACTGAACCGTTTGAATCGACTCCGTCGCCGTTTGCGCTTATATGGGTCTTGCCTCCGCTTATGATGATAGACCCGTCCGTTCCTCCATCGCTGAAACCGCCTCCGTTCGGGCCGCCCCAGTCGCCATCGCCGAACGCGTTGCTGCTGTTAGAGCTGCCGCCTGCCGCATTGATGCCGTCATCCGATGCAGTGACATCGATATTTCCGCCTGCGATGGTGATCGTGAGGGCTTCGAGTCCTTCGTAGGATTTGCCTACTTCGATATCTCCGCCTTCGATCAGTATGCTGGATTCCGCGTGGATTCCGTCGTCCCCGGCTCCGATCGTAAGTGAGCCGTCAGCCATGTAGAAGAAGCTCTCCGATGTGCCGCCATCCTCTGCCGCTCCGTCGTTGACGTGTATACCGTCCTTGCCGCTGTCCTGTCCCGCTGTGATCGTGACATTCGCTTCGGCGAGCCTGACGCTGTCGTTTGCCTGGATACCGTGATTCGCGGCCTCTATCGTGACTGTTCCTCCGGCGATCTTTACATCATCCTTGCCGACTATGCCGTGGCCCGCAGGTGAAGTCACGCTGAGGGTCCCCTTTCCGTTGAAGGTGACGTCATCCTTTGCAAATACCGCTCCGTCTATATTGCTGCTGTCGCTGCTGTCAGTCCCGGCAGTGAAGCTGCCGCCGTTCGCAAGAGTATTGTCTGTTCCCTCTGCAGTCGTGACGAAGACCTTGTCAGCTGATTTGACATAAAGGGCTGCCGAATTCTTACTTGTGATGCTTGCGTCCTTGAGCACGATCTGGACCTTCGCCTGATCGTCAGCATCGACTATGATCTGACCATCGCTGAGTGTTCCTGTAAAAATGTATGTGCCTTCCTGCGTGATACTTATGCTGCTTCCGTCGACAGTCACGCCCTTCGCGCCGTCCGAGGCTGTCGCCTTGCTTCCGTCAAGAGTGATCGTAACCGCCTCTGATTCGTCATATTCTCCGGAAAGATCTCTCTCTGTGAACATCTCGGATTTGCTCGGGGCTGTTTCCGCCGTCTGCTCCGCGGAAGTAGTTGTCACACTGTTTTGAGCGTCGCTTGTCTGTGCCGCGCCTCCGCAGGATGTGAACACCAGCATCAGCGACAGTATCATTGCGGCCAGAGCCGCGAGATATTTGTGTCCGGATATGCTGTTCCCGGTCTTAGTATTTTCCTTATTGTATCCTGTGTTTTTTCTTTTATTATCCTTTGCTTTTGCTGTTTCTGTATTCATCGGTATTATCCTTTCACTTAAGCTTTTATCCGATAGGATATGCATCTGAGCATCTGTATATCTGATCTGCTGTTTTTCATTCTTCAATCGGTCTTTTTCCGTATAGCTACAGCTCTGTCGCGCCTGTCGCCTGCCGTGACACGTTGATCTCGAGATTGCCGTTTCTGCAGCGGAGCCTGTCAATGAGCTCCTTTTCACGGGAAGGGTCTCTGAGGACGACATCATATGTCAGCCTGAACATGCTGCCCATATTTGTCGTCTTGACCTGCACAAGCTCGCTCGATGATGTGTATTCACTGAATATGCCGTCGAACACGCCGCTGTAGTCAAGATCCTCCGGGATCATTATCCTTATCGTCTTGTATCTGTCAGCATTTCGCTTTGAGCCAAAATCGATCCTGTTATAAATGAGAAACGCGAGGCACATCGCCGCAGTGAAGAGCGCTGCGATGCCGAGGTATCCCGTGCCGGCGATCAGGCCGGATGCCATCGCCATGAACAGTGTGCAGATTTCCTTTGCCGTGCCCGGAACGGATCTGAACCTTACCAGGCTGAATGCTCCGGCGACCGCGATCCCTGTCCCGATGCTGCCGTTTACCATTATGATGATCACACAGATGATCGCCGGCAGCAGCGCGAGTGTCACTACGAAGCTTTTAGTGTAACGTGTGTTGTACATGTATACCAGCGCTATCACCAGTCCCAGCAGCAGCGAGACTCCGAATGCTGTCCCGAACTGCGCCATGCTGATCGACGATGCCGCCTGTGTTTCATATATGCTTGAGAGAAGATTTTCCATCGCTGATTACCTCCTGTTTCTTTTCCTTTCTCCTTTACTATCTCTTTTCCTTACTATCTCTTTTCCTTACTATCGAGATCCTTTTGGTTTCCTCTTGATTACATGCAAATGGTACCTTGACAAACTTAAACGAAATTAAAGTAAAGAAATTTTATAGGATTCATATCTGAGAGAGGGCCGCGCCAGGCTGTCCTGGTCTTTGTCAGCAGGCGCTGGCATGTTTGGTCACGGTTGAATCGCGAAAACGAGTCTCTAAACGTGACCGGCAGTATCAAATATTTGCTGAACGGGCGTCTTTGGTCACGGTTACAAAGCGAAAACAAGCCTCTAAACGTGACCGGCAGTATCAAATATCTGCTGAACGGGCGTCTTTGGTCACGGTTGAATCGCGAAAACAAGCCTCTAAACGTGACCGGCAGTATCAAATATCTGCTGGCCAGGCGTCTTTGGTCACGGTTACAAAGCGAAAACAAGCCTCTAAACGTGACCGGCAGTATCAAATATCTGCTGAACGGGCGTGTTTGGTCACGGTTACAAAGCGAAAACAAGCCTTCAAGCGTGACCGGCTAAATCGGCAATAAAAAAGGGATCTCCGAATCGATCGGAAATCCTTATCCTGAGCAGCATTTTGAGCAGTGCTTTAATTCGTTATTTATCGGGATCAGCCGATATTATGCAGCGAATGTGATGCCATTGACCGGCGCAGAAATGTGAACGCCGCAAATCGTCCTGAGTTTTGCAGCTCATGCCTGCCGCTCCGGCTACGGCGTCTGCGGCGGCCGTAACCTCCCTGAGAAACAGCTGCGGAAAGAGGCTGTGCAGCTGTCTCTTTGTCAGCTTTAGCTGCAGCTGCGGCTGACGCAGTACTCCGGTCATGCTGCAAGGCGGGCAGTATCATCTGTGTATATACCTTGCCGTATTTTGAAAATGAAGTTTTATAGATATGTTCCCGCGAAAGAACGTCAGTCATCCACATCGGGATACCGCCGGAGCATTTGAGCTCCATAAGCACCTTGCCCCTGTCGAGAACATTAGTCCCGTAGACATCCGATTCGAGTGAGAGATCATAGTCTCTCGCGAGGATGTTGCTGTCAAAGGTCACGCGGAAATCTGTTCCGTCCTTCATTTTGAACGCTTCTCTGTCATAGCTCAGAAAAACCGCAGGCCTCAGCTCTCCGTAGTAGTCGAGGAAATACTCGATCTCGCTGCCGAGCTGTCCGTTTACGGCTGAAATCGCAGTATGCGCTTTTAAGCTGCCGGTATCTTCATTTTCGGAAGCAGCAGTTGATGCTCCTGTCATTCCCGGCGTCAGTCGGCGGCAGGTCCAGTCCATGGCCTGCTTTTCCGTCAGGCCCACCCGCCTCTTGTAGACCACCTTGTCGAATTTGCGCTTGAGTTCTACGAATACCTCGCTTTTCTCCCGCGCCTTTGAATAGCTGCGTATCCTGATCTTTTCCTTGAAATCAGGCTTAACTATCGAATGCCTCGCAAGTACATAGTCATCTGTATCAAAATATATATTGCGGATTGTCGCATGGCCGAATCTGTCCTGAGTCATGTATGGAGCCATCGTTGCCAGTATCCGCTGCATCTGTTCAATTGTTATCATGTATTTGATCTCGTATCTTTTGAATACTTTCTGGTATGCCATCTCACACCTCCCATTTCCTTATGATGGAATAATACTTTGCGAAACTTAAATATAAATTAAGTTCTAAGAGAGTTTTAATTCTCCGGTCTGCCTGACAGACAGCTCTGAACGGCAGATCGCAAACGGAAAAATTAAATAATAAAAAAAAATGGACCTGTTTGGTTTCAGGTCCCGAAAGGGTCGGCCGGGGTTGATGCCCGCTGCCGGCAGTTTTGTCAGCGGGCACAGGGATTTACAGCTACTGAGAGGGTCGGCTGGGGTTTGATGCCCGCTGCCGGCAGTTTTGTCAGCGGGCGGGCATGGCGGCGGTGACTATGAATTCGCTGCCGTCACCGCCGGCGGCCGCGATCGTTCCGTTGTGAGCAGCCACGATCGCGGCCGCCATCGACAGGCCGATGCCATGCCCGCCCGCAGCGGAATTCCTGGATTTATCCGTTCTGTAAAATCTTTCAAATACGTGAGCGAGATCCTCCTCGCTTATCGCTTCAGCAGTCCTGTTCCTGACCTCGAGGACTGCATTTTTGCCTTCACGCCTGAGACTGATGCAGGCCGTATCGCCCTCCGGTGAATATTTCAGCGCATTCTCTGTCAGTATCGATACCAGTTTCTCAAGTTCCTTTGTACTGCCGTTTACGGTCAGCATAGGCTCGACATTTATTTCAAGCTCCTTTTTTCTCTCTATAGCCAGAGCACGGAACGACTCCGCTGTGTCGCTGACGATATCCGAATACGGTACCTCAGTCATGGTCAGTGCGCTGCCGCCCTCTTCCATTCTCGAAAGATAAACAAGATCATTTGTAAGCGAAGTCAGCCTGTCGACCTGACCGTCTATATCCGAAAGGCTCTCGCTGAGGCTGTCCACAGCTGCTCCAATCGGACCAGCATCCTCCTGGCCCGGGTTCACGGCGCCTTCGATCATCTGAGCCTGACCTGCCTCTTCCCTGAGATCATCCATGTCCATCCGCATCACATCTATATTCGCCTTGATGATCGCCAGCGGAGTCTTGATCTCGTGTCCGGCATCGGTAATAAAGCGCTTTTGCTTTTCGTAGCTCTCTGCCACAGGCTTTACTATCCGGCCCGAAAAATAGCAAATTACCACAAATATGACGGCCAGTCCCGCGGCAGACATCGCGATGCTGGCAAGCAGAAATCGCTTAAAGGACCAGAGCATCCTGGTGCAGTCAACAAACGTTACGCGGGTATTCAGGCCTTCGCTTCGGACATCGTATCTGTAGTTGTCGATAAAGCCTTTGCTCTTTTCTTTTTCGATCGCCTCGACCGCATACTCTGCGGCTTCCTCTTCATCAACTGCAGAAATGCGGGCGACGTCTGCAAAAACAGCATTTCCGTTACTGTCGAGCAGAACCGAAAAGAACCTTGTTTCTGCCGCCTGATCGCGCGACATGTTGCGCGGCCCGCGGAAATGCTTCATCATTTCATCGAAATCGCTCTCGATATCGTCCAAAAATGACGGCATACGCCCTCTGTTGTCCGAAAGCATATCAAGCGTCTCATCCGCGTTTCGGACTACCGCATTGTAGTTTATGATATTCATTCCCGCCACGATGAAGGTCAGAAGCACGACCAGCGACGTCATCGCCAGCGCTATGAACCTCTTTTTAAGCTTTCCGATCATTTTCCTGTTCCTGTACCTGTAATTCTATACCCGCTGCCGCTGCATTTTTTAGCATCAGCTGTCTCAGTGTTGCAGCAGCTGCGCTCCCCACGCTACTCCTCGACCGCAAGCGAATAACCTGCATTTCTCGATGCCTTGATCTTCACATTGGCATTGAGCGCAGTCAGTTTCTTCCTCAGATAGGATATATATACCCATACCACGTTGCTCTCTGTATCAGTGTCGTAGCCCCAGATGTGATCCATGAACGAATCGATGGATACGACAGCCTTAGGGCTTGACATCAGCATTTCCATCATCTGGAATTCCTTGTTGGCAAGCCGCACGCTGCCCGACGGGGACTCGAGTTCAAAGGTCGTCCTGTCCAGTGTTATGTTTCCTATGCTGAGCTTGGTATCCACCTCGGTAGTGCTGCGGGTGATGGCCCTTACAGCAGCGAGCAGCTCCTTGCTGTCAAATGGCTTTGTCAGGTAATAATTGGCTCCGCTGTCAAGGCCGAGAACCTTATCGTCGATCTCGGATTTGGCAGTGAGCATCAGGACAGGCATTGTATTTCCGCCCGTGCGCAGCCTTCGAAGCACCGTGATCCCGTCCATTTTCGGCATCATGATATCCAGGATAGCGGCATCATAATTTCCCGCCTCCAGATAATCCAGCGCGTCCTCGCCATTGTGTACGGCATCTATAGAGTAATTATTTTTTTCGAATATCTTTACGACCGCCCTTGCCAGAGCGATCTCATCTTCGGCAAGCAATATCCTCACAACAAACCTCCGGGAATTATTTTAATGCTAATTAAATATATCACATTCTGTCTATATTATCCCAGAAGCACCTTAAATCAGACTTAAAGGCTCTGTGAGCCAAACTGCTTTGGAGCCAGAGCAGCCGGCGAGTCAAAGATAACTCACGTCTCAATTGACTCGCTCTTTGTCCTTGCGATTCAGCGGTTCTTGTATTTTTGTGTTTTTTTGACAAAAGTGGATAAATTGCAGGATTTCATTCACGGATTGTTCGACAAAAAGACAGAATGCCTATACACTTTTCGTGAGAGATCATATTCAGGCTTATTACAAGCTTAAAATATGATCATTTTTTATTGCGGAGGCTTAACAGCAAGTAATGCGAAGGGAGGAAAGGAGGCCCGTTATGAGAAGGAGATACTATTCGAAATGCAATTCAGCGGAGGATTATATTATCAGGTATGCCAAGCGAAGGATACGAGGTACTATCATTACTGTTATTTCTATCATAGTCACATTGCTGTTTGTGTTTGTCTTTGCCAGGCCGATCATCACAGCGGCGGCAGCAGTCCTTCACAACAGTAAAGCCGGCAACGGCGGTGGTTATCCCGACAATGAATCTTCGTCATACGAGTATGAAACTGAAGAGACTTTTGTTGCGCAAATCAGCAGTATTTATGCCAATGCAGAACGAGGCGGAAGCACAGTTGACGCAGATACCGAAAGCATCAGCAGAAGCGTCAGTAACGGAGATTTTGAAGATACGCTCAGCGATACCGGGGCTGCGCCCAAAAATCAATACAGGGATATGGGTGATGAGATCGGTACGATCCGGGTCTCGAAGAAATGGCAGACTTTTCATGTATGCGCCGATGGCGATTATTCAAGTCAATCCCATTTTTCTATAGAAACACCGGGAATCGGATATATCATTTTCAAGGTCATAAACAGCGGCGACAAGGAGCCGCATAATTATGTTCAGGTAAGCGCTGACGGATTCGAGAGTGCAGAATTCCTCACGCCAAAGAAGCCCAAGACATATATAGGCGTAGGCAGGGGCCGCTATACTGTCAGCACGTTTACATTAGGCTCAGGCTTCGATATTTGCATCAAATTCGTTCAGGTCAAAGAAGGAAAATTTGCTGCCCGTCCAAAAAAAGCTCCGGTGCTGACAAGATATATATCCCGAAAGGGAATAATCAGAACCGATAAGCCTACAGCTCACTGGTACAGGATCCGGCACAAAAATACAAAGCCGATAAAAATCAAAGTCAGGACCCGTAATTCAGCCGGTGGTATCGGCGGCATCCGAGTCTCATTATATGAAAGGTCGAGATGCTTATCTTCTGCCAGTTCGTTTTTGCGATGTGAAAACCTGGAAATAAAGTGTCCTTCATATAAAGGCGCCAGGCATCTCGATAAGGGAATATATTACATTAAAGTTGAAGGACATTCAGGAGGCAACGGTTATTTCTCGGTCAGATGGAAATAGCGGGCATCATCAATTATCAGGGATCACAGTTCTGCGATGCAGTATCCGCAGGCGTTGATCAGCCTGGTGCCGGACGGATGGGCGAGCTCGCGCTCGAATCTGCCGTATTCCTTGTGCACATGCCCGTAGAAATGGTAAGCCGGCTGCCATTTCTCGAGCAGCATATTGAAGCTCTCAAAGCCTCTGTGCGGCAGATCCTCCATATCGCCGTATCTGCGGCACGGGGCATGTGTAAGCAGGATGTCAAGCGGCCGGCGCGCAGGACGGCTTTCGCCGGCCGAGCCGGCTATTTCAGCTGCGCCAGCTGCCAAGGCGGATTCACGCTCTTTTCTATTTTTGGAAATTCTTCTCGCAGCGGCATCGATCAGATGTCCGTGCGCAGAAACAAGCCTCAGCTTTCGCTCAAGCTGCCTCACGCGGCCCGACATTTCCGCTTCAGTATACATGTCCCTTCCCTTGCGGTATCTCATGGAGCCGCCGAGGCCGGCGATCCTGAGGATTCCCGTACGGGCTGAGAGACGCTCTCGTGTGCTGATCCTGCCCCAGACGATTCCTCCCCGCCCGGAGGAGTCATATCCCGGGCTGTAATAATACTGATGTCCGGGCAGCTCACCCTTCCATGCCGGCATCAGCTGTGTCAGCATGTCCTTTTCAAAGTTCGAAGCCTTGCGGGTACGGCCAAGCCTTATCGCGCGCAGCCTGCCCGAATCAGCATCATAATATATCTCCGCGATATTGTCCTCGATGCAGATGCAGCCCTGAGGCGGATCCACATCATATATCGAATCGTGATTGCCCCGCACGTATAGCAGAGGCAGATTGGTAAGTGTCACAAGGTATTCGAGGTACGACGGAGCCAGATCGCCGGCGGAAAGGATCAGGTCCACTCCGTCGAACGGGCTGGCCGGGACGTCGCTATGCTCCGGCTGTGTCTGTAATTCCTGTTGTAATGCCTGATGCTCAGGTTCCCGGAGGCGGCTCTGCAACGAACCGTCCCACCAGGAGTTGATTTCATTATCCGCTATTACCAATACCTTCATTTTTCCTGATTCTCAGCTGCTGACGCTTAATTGCTGACGCTTAGCTGATTATGCTGCTTTTAACGATAATTTCATTTGACTCCGCTCACCTTAACGGTTTCCCTGCCTGTTTCGGTCAGCGTGCTGTGATCCGGGATCTCTCCTATCACATTCTCGTTCAGCCAGTTCATGGTTATGATGTCCTTGCTGCTGAGCGGGGTGTCATACGCATGCTTCACAAGTCCCTCCTGGCTGCGAAGCTCTCCGTCAAACGGATTCATACTTCCGCTGATGATGTCCGAGCGCAGTATATTCACAAGCTGCAGGGTATACGGCGAGAGATCATCAGCAAGCTCAACATCGACGACTCCGGAGATCATGCCCCACCAGTAATTGGTCGCCTGATCCTTTTTGTCGAGCAGCTTAAGCTGATATGTACCGTCAAGTATCGACTTTATTATTATCTCATACAGCTTGCCCCATTTCCATATAGGAGCGGCAAGATTACGGATAAGGCAGCGTCCGGACAGGTCATTTCCCTGTCCCGGTTCGCACTCGGTCACATAGCAGACGCCGTATGCCTGACTTCCGTCGATATTATGCAACGAATCAACGGCCGAGATCACGTGTATTCCGCGGTCGACCATCGACCACCACCAGTTGCTGTCCTGCTTTGCCGACCATTCCAGATGGATCTTTACCTGAGGGTCGGCCATAGCCGCTCCGATCGCGAACGCGTTGATACAGGCGATCGTCCCGTAGATCGGGTAATCCGAGCAGTAGCCGATAGTGTGGGTCCCGTCCGCTGCAGCCGCGGCCCCCGCGACTATGCCGGCAAGGAATTTTGCCTCATACAGCTTGGCGTAATACGTCCTGACGGCCTGATGCGCGAGGTTGATCGAGCAGTTGAGAAATATCACATCGTCGTATTTTATTGCCGCGCGAAGGGTGTCATCCATCTGCGTGACAGAAGTAGTGAATACGACGTTTGCTCCCCATTTTACAGCCGCTTCGACCGCAGTCTCAAAGGTCGGGTAAGTTTTTTCCGGAGAGCTGTGCGGCTCGGCAGATGCATCTCCGTCTTTTGCTGAGACAGACACACCCGCGCCGCCTGTAACGAATTTCTCAGTCTCGACCAGGCCTCCGTATCGCCTTTCCATCAGCTTCCTGCCGACCTCATGATTGTACATCCAGTTGGACGAATCCGGATCGATATTATAAATGAACGCCGCTCGCAGAGGCTGCTTGACCGTATAGTTGAACGTCAGGATCTTGCCTACCGCATCACCTGTCTTGCTGATGGCGGCGCCAGTACGCTCGATCAGCTCGCCGGCCTTGCCGAGCAGTCCGCCCGGCTTCGGGATCGCGTCGTCGGACGGCTCCACCAGCGCAACGCTGTCAGCATTTCCGGCGGTAAGAAACTCCTTGCGTATCTTGCGAACACGCTTGTCCATTTCCTTTTCCAGGATCGTACCGAGCGCGTCCTTCACGTATATCCTCAGATATATGAGAAACGCGTCGCCTATCGCCATGAGCGGCAGGTCGTCCTTCAGCTCGCTGTACGCCGCGGTAAATTTCCAGTACGACGCGCGAAGCGATTTGACAAGATCCACAGGCCACTGCTCCGCCTCCGGGATCTTGCGGCCCGTCCGCCCCAGACCCGAAGGGATATTCTGCCCGAGGAGCTCTGCAATCTCGCGGTATGAACCGGGCTGCGAACACTCGATATCGTAAAGCGGGCACACGCTGTAAAAATCGAGAAATTCAGTGTACGCAGGATCGCTGTCCAGCGTCTCATCGTCAGGCAGTATGCGCGTTACATCAGCCATTATCATAGGCATCTCGAGGAAACGGCTCACCGAAACACGCTTGTTTCCCTCCTGAACGTAGAATCTGCGCCTGTATTCATATACCCTTATCGGATCGCTGAACCCCTCGCTCATCTGAGCACGGTAGAGATTGCTCCATTTGGTCGCAAATTCCGAATCCGGATCAAGCAGCGGCATAAAACCAGGCGCGAACGAATTCTGTCTCGCCATTGTTTTCGTACCCGCGATCATCGAGACCGGGATCTCCATCAGACCGAGTGCCTGAGTCCGCATCGTAGCGTTATCCGGCAGCAGATCATCGAGTGCCGGCAGGAAAGGGTACCCTCCCTTCGCCAGCCTCGCCTTGTATTCACGTTCGCCCATCTTACGGGCTTTTATATATTCATCTATCATTATATATTACTCTCCCAAATTGCGGCTTTATAGTTTCCTATTCATTATTCATTATCATAGCCACAAAATTAAATCATCCCCGGCGCGTATATGCAAGCAAATTTACTGCATATTCGGTTTCATCACATTAATTTCATCTAAACTGTCAGTCGGAAGGATCCCGTATATTGTTATGTATGTCTCCCCGTATGCTCGTAGGGGCCAGATTCGCCTTACAGGCACACTATGTATGTCGTAGCGTGTGCTCAGTGGGGCCTGATTGGCATTCAGGCACACTATGTATGTCGCCACGTATGCTCGAAGGGGCCTGATTCGGTCCTCAGGCACACTATGTATGTCGGTCCGTGTGCTCGGAGGGGTCTGATTCGGCCTTCAAGCACACTATGTATGTCGTCCTGTGTGCTCAGCGGGGTCTGATTCGGCCTTCAGGCACACTATGTATGTCGTATCATGTGCTCGAAG
>JAFRGH010000178.1 GCA_017433945.1 Mogibacterium sp.
GCAAGTCCCTCGGCAACGTGGTAAGCCCTGCGGAGATACAGGAAAAATATGGATCGGACACCGCGAGGCTCTTCATACTCTTCGCTGCTCCGCCTGAAAAAGAGCTCGACTGGTCGGATGAGGGCGTAGAGGGAAGCTACAGGTTCCTGAACAGAGTATACAGACTCGTATACGAATACATCACGGATATACGCGGAGATAATGATGTTTCCACAGATTTTGAGATCAACAATCCGGACGACAAGGCGCTCAACTACATGATCAACGCTACGATCAAAAAGGTCAGCGAGGATGCCGGCGGGAGGTTCAATTTCAATACCGCTATCGCATCGATCATGGAATTCGTCAATGAAATGTACAGATACAAGCAGCACGCAGAGATGAATCTGCCGCTCTACAACAAGGCTGTAGAGACTCTGCTTATTGTGCTGAATCCGTTCACACCTCATATCACTGAGGAAATGTGGAGCGCTCTCGGCCACGAGGACAGACTGTATCAGAAGGCATGGCCGGGTTATGATGAAAAAGCACTCGTCAAGGACGAGATAGAAATGATCGTACAGATAAACGGCAAGCTGAGAGATAAGCTCATGCTGCCTAATAATGCAAGCAAGGAGGTTGCGGAAGAGGCCGCCAGAGGACTTGACAAGGTCAGGGACGCGATCGACGGCAAAAATGTCGTAAAGGTGATCGTAGTACCAAACAAGATCATCAATTTCGTAGTCAAATAGCGCGGCCTGCATATTATGGCTAATACACAGAAAAGAAATTACAGAAGTAATAAATACAGATTTAACAGCGGCAGAAGTAAAACTCCGAAAAACAGCGCTGATAACAATAAAAAGAAGACTGACAGCAGGATAAAGGCTAAGTCTGTAATTGCTGCAAAGGCAAAAGCGAAGCCAAAGACCGGATCCAGGTCCAAGGGAAGAGCGGGTGAGAATTCCGTTCCTTACAGAGTCATTCCGCTCGGAGGAATGAAGGAGATCGGAAAGAACTGCACCCTGATCGAATGCAATAATGAGATACTCATAATCGACTGCGGATTCGCTTTTCCTGAATATGAAATGTTCGGAATCGATATAGTCATCCCGGATTTTACATATCTCAAAGAGAATATGGAAAAGGTCAGGGGACTCATCATAACGCACGGTCACGAGGACCATATAGGAGGCGTCCCTTATCTGCTGCAGGATATCAATGTTCCGATATATGCGGCTCCGCTCGCTATGGGCATGATAAACCACAAGCTCGAGGAAAACGGCCTTAGCGCCGAAAGGCATGTGATAAAGGCCGGCGACACATTCAAGTGCGGATCGTTCAGGATCGAGGCGATACAGACCAACCACAGCATTGCCGATTCGCTGGCATATTCGATAAAATTTCCAGGCGGACACGTGTTCCACACCGGAGATTTTAAGATCGACTACTCGCCTATAGACGGCAAGGTCATCGATCTGAACCGTTTCTCGGAGCTTGGGAACGAGGGCGTTGATCTGCTCCTCTGCGACAGCACCAACGTCATGCGTAAGGGCTATACTCCGTCAGAGGCGGTCGTGCGCAAGTCGATAGATGATATTTTCAATAATACCGAGCAGAGGATAATAATCGCGACATTCTCATCAAACGTGCACAGGATCAGGTATTTTATGGAAGCCTCTATGAAGCACAACAGGAGGATAGCTGTATCCGGACGCTCGATGGAAAATGTCCTGACTCTCGCAAAGGATCTCGGATATCTCGAAAACATCCCTGATTCCGTATTCGTAAAGATAAGCGATATCAAGAACATACCTGACAGGAACCTGACTATTATCACCACGGGCAGCCAGGGAGAGCCTATGTCGGCTCTCACCAGGATGGCCAACGATAATCACAAATCGGTCAAGCTGAAGAAAAATGATGTCGTGGTATTCTCTTCGTCGCCTATACCGGGCAACGAAATGGGGATAAGCCAGGTCGTGAACCAGCTTTACGAAAAGGGAGTCAATGTGGTCCTGGCTTCGGCAATGGATGTCCATGTTTCGGGTCACGCTTCCTCGGAGGAACTAAAGCTCATACATACTCTGCTGAGACCAAGGTTCTTCATACCGGCTCACGGTGAATACAGGCATCTGATAGAGCATGCAAGACTGGCTCAGTCACTGGGGCAGCCTGCCAATCACATCTTTGTGCTCGGAAACGGCGATTCTCTCGAAATCGAGGGGAGCAGAGCCCATATCGCGAGAGAATTCACTTCGGGCGAGGATGTGATGGTAGACGGATCGGGTATAGGCGACGTCGGAAGCGCTGTTCTCAAGGATCGCAAGACTCTGTCCCAGTCCGGACTCATCACTATCGCGGTAGCGCTTGACAGCGCTGAGGGCTCGCTGATGGCTGTTCCGGAGCTCAGGACGCGCGGATTTGTATATGTTGCGGAGCATCAGGACCTCTTAAAAGAGGCAGTCGATATAGTATACAATACTATAGGCAGATGCACCAATGAGCATGCTCTCGACGAGGCTTCGCTCAGCAAGGCGATCAAATCCGACATGAAATCTTTTATCTATAAAAAGACAAAGAGGAATCCGGTCATAATACCAATAATCCTCTATGTGTAAATTATATTATGATCAAAAACGGAGGGGCTATACGATGAATGTATATGATCAGGCTCACGATCTTGCAAGAGCCATAAAGGAATCGGGAGAATTCGCCGAATTCGACAGGATGCGCAAGGCAATCGAAAATGACAAGGAATGCTCTGAAATGCTCGGAGAGTTCCAGAAGCTGCAGATCGAGCTGCAGACCGCTCAGGTGACAGGCAAGCAGC
>JAFRGH010000179.1 GCA_017433945.1 Mogibacterium sp.
CTCATATATCAAAATATAACAATTACCGCATGCTGATTCAAGCCGGACCAAATTGCTATCGGCCCTGATCGGTGAATTGTGACCCTTGATCGGGAAATGATAAAAGCATTTTCAAGAGATTTGGCATGGGCTATAATGGTCTCATGATAATTACAGCAATAGAACAGGCAAATCCTGGTAACAGAGAGGGTCGATATATGAATTATTATCTGGTGGATTATGAGAATGTCAACACGCAGGGACTGAACGGGGTAAACAAGCTGCCCAAAGAGGATGTCGTCTGCATTTTTTACAGCGAGAACGCGGACAGCCTTACTTTTGGCCTGCATCGCCGCCTCAACGAATCGAAGGCTAATATAATATTTCAGCGCGTAGAGGTTGGCAAAAAGAACGCCCTCGACTTTCAGCTCTCGTCATATCTCGGATATCTTATTCACGAGAACATGGGTAATCCTTACGACTATTATATAGTCACGCAGGATCGAGGCTATGAGGTGCTGGTCAAATACTGGGAGCGCCGCAAGGTAAATGTCAGTCTTGTCATTGATGTGGCAAAGCGCAGTGAGTCTTCGGCGCAGAATGAGCTGGAGCGCCAGGTCGCGGAGCTGCTTCCTGAAAAAGCAGACGCCCCTCAGGTCGCCAAGATGATACAGAATTACAAGACCAAGCAGGGCCTCAACAACGCGTTGATGAAGAAATTCCCGAGCAAGGACAATAAAAAGGCAGCGGAGATATACTCAGCGATCAAGCCGCTTATCGCAGATAAGAAAGGACATTAGCAAAAATACCGGCCGGCAGATCGACAAACAGATCGATAAACAGACCGATAAACAGGCTGATAAACAAACCGAAACACAAACTGATAAGGAAACTGAAATGGATCTCAAATGTGTAATATTCGACCTCGACGGGACTCTGTTCGATACGGCGCGCAGCATAATGGAATGCATCGATTATTCGACGGACAAACTCGGATATCCCCGGCTATCGTATGAGCAGAAGCTGCCGTTCATCGGCCCGCCGCTGATGGTCTCATACAAGAGGGCATATGACTGCAGTGACGAGGCGGCAAAAGAGCTGATACTCGCTTATCGTGAACACTACGGCGGTGACGCGCTGCTGCATGTCGATCCTTATGATGGGGTGTATGAGATGTGTCAGGGCGTCCTTGATCTCGGACTCAAAGCGGCAGTCGCAACGAACAAACCGCAGATCTACGCGGACAGAATACTGAAACACTTTGGAATGGACAGATACATGAGCGTGATCCACGGAGCTGATCTCAAAGCGGAGCTGCGCAAACCCGATCTGATCAGACTTGCGGCAAGGGACTGCGGAGCGGATCTGCAGGAATGCGTTATGGTCGGCGACACAGAGCACGACGCGAAAGGCGCGGCAGAAGCCGGCGTTCCTTTCCTTGGCGTGACCTACGGTTTTGCAGACATGGATGAAATGCTCAAATATCCGAACATCGGCCTCGCGGCCAGCCCGGCCGAGGTGCTCGCGCTGATACGTGAAAAATGCGGAAGATAAGAGGTAACCGATCATGATGCAGAAAAGAAGGAAAAAGCTCAGACTGTTTATACTGCTGGGTCTTGTTTTATTGCTTGTACTGCTGATCATAACCGCGCGCACTATCCACTCGAGGAGCAGCGCGAACAATAGCTCAAAGAACAGCCTTTCGGACGGAGCAGGCAAAGCTGCTGTGGGAACTGAAGCTGAGCAAGCGGAGCAGGAGGCGCTGCCGCCTCTCAGCAACGATATCGTGGTCGGCCTCAAGGGCTCTGAGATACAGCCGGTGCTGCAGGGAGAGCCGTATATAGAAAACGGGGTATATGCCATAGATAAGGAATACGGGGCAATACCTGAGAACAATATCGAAATCAGGGGCGACGTCGATACGGCGGTTCCGGGCGATTACAAAATACAGTATATAGCGAAGGGCGGAAGCGGATACGGCGCGGCGGAGCGTACTGTCAGGGTCATGACTGAGGCGGACTACGGTGATAAGGCTGAAAACGTGCCTGTCATGATGTATCACTGGGTATACAGTGAGGATGATCTTCCTGATGTGATAGATGCAAACTGGATACTTGATACCAGGCTTGAGGAGCAGCTGGCGTGGCTGAGCGAGAACAAGTTTTACTATCCGGGCTGGAAGGAGCTCAGAGCCTGGGTGGATGATAAAATATCACTCCCTTCCAAGTGCGCTGTCGTAAGCTTTGATGACGGCAAGGAGGCATTCCTGAAACACGGAGTTCCGCTGCTCGAAAAATACAAGGTCCCGGCGACATCGTTCATGATATGCTGGGAAAAGAATAAGGGTGCGGAAAAGATCAGAGAATACGCATCGCCGTATATAGACTTTGAGAGCCACACCTACGCCATGCACCAGTACAACGAGCCTTTTGTAAACGGTCACAAGGGTATCATGGCGACTATGACAAAGGATGAAATAAAAGAGGACCTCGCAAAGACCGCGGAGCTGCTCGGCAGCAATGACGCTCTGGCCTATCCGTACGGCGATTATACCGAAGAAATGACAGAGGCGGTCAGAGAGCAGGGGATACTCTGTGCCTTTACAGTCGAGTACGACAGAGTGAGAAAGGGCATGGATCCTCTCAGGCTGCCGAGGATACGCGTCAACGGAGACGAGAGCTTTGAGGCGTGGAAATCATCGATATACTGATTACTGATTATATTTCTCTCATCTGATAATCGGTATCCTCGTCTATCATCTGCAGCATGATGTCCGCGAATCTCTCGTCAAACTGGCTTCCCCGGCCCTTTTCGATCTGCTCACGGACTCTTGACTGCTCCATCGCGCGCCTGTAGCTGCGGTTGCTCGTCATGGCGTCATACGCATCCGCAACGGCGATTATCCTGGCCTCCTCAGGGATGTCATCACCGGCGAGCTTGTCCGGATAGCCTCTTCCGTCTATTCTCTCGTGGTGCCAGCGCGCGCCGGTCACAAGCTGAGGCATTTCCTTGATGTTGCCGAGTATCCTCGCGCCCATGACGGGATGGTTCCGGATGGCGTCGAATTCCTCATCTGTAAGCTTACCCGGCTTGTTGATGACCGCATCAGGCACACCGATCTTGCCTACATCGTGAAGCAGTCCCATGATGTATATCTCATCCTGAGCCTTCTCGCTGTAGCCGAATCTGCGTGCTATCTCGCGCGAGTATTTGGCGACCCGGCCGGAATGGCCGTTCGTATATGTGTCTTTCGCGTCTATCGCGTCAGCGAGAGTCTGCACGATGTGAAGCGAGAGATTTTTGTTTTCAAGAGTCTTCCTTTCGACCTCTTCCTCAAGATTGTCCTTGAGCTGCAGCAGCTCAGCAGTCGTCCCTTCGAGATCTGAGGTAACGGCCTTCATAAATGCCATCAGCCTGAGCTCAAGCGGTATCACATCATTTGCTTCAGCTTCAGGAACTTCCGGTTCATACATGACAGGCATGATCTCTTCCGCCGGCCCTTCGCGGAATCCGATGGCGATCAGAGCGCTGTGCATTTCTCCGCCGGCCCCGTTATATCTGAAGATCTCCGAGTTGCCGTGCATGAACGCTGCTTCCGGCACTATCGTGCGGTAATAGTCGGTCTCGATGTGCTCATGCTCGCGCAAAAATATCATGCGGTTCATGCATATCACCATCAGCAGCGCCTGCGGCGAGAAATCGTGCAGCGACAGCGCGTCTTTTTCGACTGTTTCGAAGATCTGCTGCGGCAGCCCGTAGGTGAGCCGTATTTTTTCACCCTCGTGCATGGAGACGGCAAAGAGCAGCTCGCCGTCATCCGTCCACGCAAAAGGAATTCGTCCCATCGGCATCATTCCGCCCGCGTCAGTCGGGTGAGTAGCTACAAGAGGAAATTCACTTATGTTCTCAACGGCAAGTCTGACGCTGTGCCATGGGATGCCGAGGTATCGCTCGTACATTTCGGCGGCAGGGCGTCCGTCTATCTCTGAAACGACATACGGACTGCGCAGCCCGGTGATGGTCATAGTGCGTCCGACCTGGGTCCATCCAAAATTATAAGAAGGCTTGACATGCAGGCTTTCACCGTAAAACAGGACCATTAATAGGGTCTCATTGTATATTCCGAATGCGTCGTAAACAAACGACGAATCAGGTGTTTCGGTAAAGAGCTGCTGTACTCCGGCCTGCGCTCCGAATATAGGGATATCCGGATTGTCGCGTTCCGCCGTATCCAGAATGATGCCTATATCACGCGGCATGGACGCGAAAAGGGTCATCAGGCATTTTGGCGAATCGCATGCCCTGATGATATCCCCGGCTGCTTCGCCGATTTGAACATCTCTGAGCCCGTTCAGGTGCAGCCTGTGTATGCTGAACGCCGGATTCTCGAACATCATAAAGCTCAGGATGCAGTTGTTCGGAGCGTTATACCCGGTATCGATCATGCTGTCGTAGTGAGTAGCTCCGACGATCTCAGCCTTTGGAAGAGTCGCTTTTACCAGGCGGATCTTTTCCTTCATGATGGAAGTGTCCCAGTTCTGGTCGATCATGAGCAGCAGCACCTGCGCGGCGGAATCGTATTCCGGAATGCCCGCGACCTCGCGAAGCACAGCGTTGAATTTTTCGCTTGTGTAATCCTTGATGTGAAATGATCTCTGTATCATAATGGTCTGATTATTCCTTTTGAGTGTGGGGTAAACTTCAGCGGCGCAGCTCCGGATGTATCTCGTAAAAGAGCTGCTTGTCCGCGTACATCCTTTCATCGGCGTTACGGAATGCGGTAGTGACATCGACGCTTCCGTCAGTCCAGAACGTGCCTATCGCAAAGCTGACTTGTGAGTTTTTGAGGACATCCCGTCTGAGCCTCTCGACCTTGCGTTCAAATGTTTCGCGGCTGATATCGCTTGTGATCACCACGAATTCGTCACCGCCCGTGCGGAACAGATCATCATCATAGAACACCTTGCGAAGTATCTCGCCGGCCTGTATGAGCAGACGGTCGCCGGCTTCATGGCCCTGCAGATCGTTGACGGTCTTGAGGCCGTTAAGGTCAATGTTCACCACACCGAAAGGAACGGTTCCGCATGCAACGGTCAGATCCTTCATGCGCTCTATCATCGCGCGGCGGTTGTTTATGCCTGTAAGCGCGTCGATCTTGCTGATGTGATCGAGCTTGTTGACGAGCAGGTAATTGACTATCTCGGAGGTCAGGAAAAAGGCCATAAGCTCAGTCATTTCCTTGACCTCGACTATCTTTGTGACGTCAAAATTCACTACATAGAGATAGCCGATGATCGAGTTGTCGCGGCGGAGCGGTACGAGCACAAGGCTTGTTACGCCGCCCCTTCGCATGCTGCTCACCCATTCAGGATCAAGCTTTTCGAGTTCGGCCATGTCGTGCTCGTCCTTGACGATGACTGAGTTGCTGACGCCGATCAGGGATTCCCATCTGCAGAGGAGCTCGTAGGTTATAACGTCATGTGATTTATCAATGATCTTATCGGCCCAATAGGCCGCGTCCGATCTGTCTGAGAGGATTACGGGCCTCTTCAGGTTGTGATCGAGCAGCATGATACGTCCGCCTTTGGCGTTTGAACCGTCCATAATGACATCGACGGTCTCGTCAAGCGCTGATTTGAAATCGTCCGAACCCATAAGCTTGATACAGGCTTCGATGACTTTTTCGGCTGTGACTACATTGATATCCGCCATCCTGTCAGCCTCGGGCATCTCGGTAAACTCGAATATGAACTGGCAGTAACCCATATCGTCGCTGTCCGATTCGAGAGGGATGAGAGTCTGATCTGTCCACGCTCCGAGCGCCTTGGTCTCCACGTATGCGTGCATCTTTTGCCCCAGAACAGCTGCCCTGTAGCAGTAATCCTCAAATTTGTTGTCCTGAGGCACCAGCTCGCTGTAGATCATTCCGTCGTGGTATGCGGAGCCCATCATTTCCCTGTAAGCCCGGTTGGCAGCAATTATCCTGATCTCGCCGTATCCGCCGCCTGCCTTTTTTTCGACAGATATAACGCAGCACGGCATTTCCACATATTCCGTAAATTTCTGATAATCCTTCATTTTGTCCCTTTGAATCTACGTATTTCTCAGTCGTTCCTGTGCACACCGACTATCAGCTTGTCCCCGTCAGGCTCGTTTACTATCGCAGCCCTCAGCGTCACCGGCATCGGCGTGGCATCTATCATCAGCCTGTAGTGCATCACAAAGATGCCCGATTTGTCAATTTCGGCTCTTACATTCTCCGGTGTGAAGCACTTACGGTATTCAGGCAGGTCTTCGGAAAATATAGCCCTCGGCGCTTCAGCTGCAGCGACCCCGAAGAAATCTGCTCCGCTCTTGGCAAGCCCGAGCCCCTCGTAATCGCTCATTACATTGTATTCAGTGTAGTGGCCGGTCTCAGGGTCGACAGTGTAAAGCGCGAGATAATCACCGGACAAGGCGACCAGCCTCGAGTAGATTATCTGCTCCTGCTGTATCTTTTCGAGCGAATCCTTTTGCTTTATCTGTGAATCGATATCACTGACGCCGATTATAATATATTTATCGCTGCCCTGCATGCGGACCGCCTTCATGTTGACATAGGTCGGTACGCCCGTATGCTCGAGCCTGTAGTTGAGAGAGAAGACCTTTTCCTCGTCGAGCGTCCTTATGACGTTCTCCTTGGTAAACTCGGAGATAAATCTCCTGCGGTCCTCCTTGTACAGTATTCTTGCAGCATCGCGCCGCGCCGCGTTAAAGAAATCTTCGCCGCGCCGCTCTGTCGACATGCCCTCAACACCTATTTCTGAAGAGTATTCGATAAAATGCTCTGTCTCGAGGTCTACATAGAAAATGTTGAAATAGTTGGCGGCCAGGGCGCGCGCGATGTTCTCGTATGTCGTACCCTCGTTGTCATTCTGGACGGACAGCACCGCGACGGTGATGGCGGCGGTGCCTGTCACAGGGTTGACCGCGATGCGCCTTACGAACGAGTGTATGATCGACCCGTCAGGCATAGTTTCATCGACAAAAGACCTGTGCCCGCTCTCGCAGCATTCGAGAATGGCTTCGATAAAAGGAGCGCCGAAATGGTATTCGTTGGATGCGAAATCTGCGGCGTTGTCATCATAGAATTCAGTCCCGAACATCCTTTGGGTAAAATCGCGGTAGGACTGGTTGCTGCGGACGAATCTCATTTTGCCGTCCTTGACCTCGATAATGGCCATAGGAAGGGTGTTGAAATAATTGTGGAACGCATCGTCGTCGTCGCCTGTAAGAACAGCGAGATCGTAGAGGTTTATGCGTCCTATTGCGTCAAAATATGCGGACTCGACAGGATTCTCGAATCCTATCTGCATGCCCGCTTCGTACCTCCTGAAGATCTCCTCCATAGGAATAGGCTTGAGGAAATAGAAGCCCTGCAGCTTGCAGCAGCCTATCTCCTGCAGGAACTGCACCTGTTCCTTTGTCTCCACTCCCTCGCATACGGTGTCCACGCCGAGAGAGGTGGCCATTTTCATCAGCTCGGTGAGGATGATCCTGTTGCTGTCGCCGCTGTCGAACTGCTGCATGAAACGCATGTCAAATTTGATCAGATCGAATCTGATGCTCTGCAGCACGTCGAGAGACGAATATCCGCTGCCAAAATCGTCCATCCAGACAGGGAATCCCAGCTCGCGGATACTCTCCACCTGCTTCTTCATACTGTCAAAATCGCTGCCGATGAGGCTTTCGGTGATCTCTATGGTAATCAGGCTGCGGCTTATGCCGGCTTCATCCACACGGCGGCGTATCTCTTCAACTATGTCACAGGCTTCAAAATCTGACCTGGACAGATTGATTGACTGAGGCACCTGATGGAGACCGTTTGCCTGCTGTTTATCCAGTTTTTTGAGCACCTGATCGAGGACATACAGGTCGAGCTTGTATATCTGCTGCGAATCCTCAAGGGCCGGTATGAACTCGCCCGGCGATAAAAAGCCGAGCTCAGGATCTATCCACCTCGCGAGGGCCTCTTCGTCGCAGACCCTGCCGTTCATCGCCCTGACTATAGGCTGGAAATATACAGTTATCCAGCCCTCTTCGATAGCTCTGTCTATGTTGGCGACTATGTACTGCTGGCGCTCCACGTCATCCTGCATTGTGCTGCTGAATCGGCAATAGCCCGACACATAGGTGTCCCTGAGTGTATCGCAGGCGATCTTGGCTCTGTCGCAGGCGATGCTGATATCGGTTTCATCCGATAACGCCTGATATATTCCAACTCGGACAGGCAGCGACACTCCGTTGTTGAGTTCACTGCAGTCGATAAAGAGGTCGTGAAGGATATCTTCGATGCTGCGTGATGAAATACCTGCAGCTGACGCGCTTTCCGCGCCTGCCAGGGCTACGAAATGGTCCTGACCGAAGCGGCTGCAGTTCTCACCGCCAAAGTATTTTACAAGAATATTAGCGACGCCCCTGAGAAGCTTGTCGCCCTCGGCGAAGCCATGCCAGCGGTTGTAGTATTTGAGACCACTGAGGTCAAGGAATAGAAGAGAAGGTTCAGCGCCCTGCTCCCTGATCCGTGCTATTCCGGTTTCTGCCAGCTCGAAGAAATATGTCATGCTCGGCAGTCCGGTAAGATAGTCGTAGTAACCGGCTATGAGAGCCTTGTCCGCGGCCATTGCGTTGTCAAGCGAATCCATGAGGATGGACGGCTTGTCGCTCCCGGCGCCCGAGTACATGCCTTCCTTTGTATACCAGACCTGGGCAGCAGTTGAGCCGTCGTCAAGCTCGATATGCTCGCCCCTTGCGTGTATGACCATATAATCCGAAGAATCAGGACATTTGGTACGGTAAATGACATCATAGGACTTGCCGCCTGTGGCAAAGGCTACCGCGGCATCCGCGACTCTCGAAATGTCCTCCGGCCATGCGTCCTTATACATGTCGTTATCCATATCATACATAGCCTGAGCCCTGTCCGTATATCCGAACTGCTCAAGGAACCCGTCTGACAGAACAAGAGTGACGACCCGCTTGTTTATGAACTGGTAGACGGCAAACGGAATACGTGAACGCTCCATCAGATTTTGCTCAGTTTCGCTGAATTGATATTTGCTCATGATATTTACCTGTGTTTTCGTTTTCGGATCGCGGCGCATACCGGACCGCAGCAGATCCCGCCGAGTTTTTTCGATTTTTTCGGAGCTAATTATATTTGATTTTGCATACAACTTCAATGATCTGCTACAATCTATTATTATGCTGGCTAA
This sequence comes from Mogibacterium sp., assembly GCA_017433945.1. Taxonomy (GTDB): domain Bacteria; phylum Bacillota; class Clostridia; order Peptostreptococcales; family Anaerovoracaceae; genus Crickella. The sequence continues at coordinate 9,234 of JAFRGH010000179.1, forward strand.
AGCTCATATAACAATAGGAATGGCGGCGGCTCTGACGCTTACGCGGCCGGAAACAGCAGCTGAAGCACTGCCGGTGATCGCCGGCGCGGCTGCGGGCTGCCTGATATGCGATATTGACTGCGACATCGCCGCCGAAAAAAAGGATTCTTCCAGGTGGCGCGTCGCGATGGCCGCTTTATTTGTATGCGTTCTGATAGAGGATCACCTGCTCGGAGCCGGCATGTGGGAAGGGATCCGCCCGAATCTGTGGTTCTTCGGAATAGCCGGATTCGCGCTGGCCTGCACCTTCGCCGGCATCTCAAAACACCGGGGATTCTCCCATTCACTGCTTGCAATGGCGATCGAAACCGCCTGCCTGTGGATGGTATTTCCCTCGGTATGCATCCCGTTTATGATCGCATTTCTCAGCCATATCGTCCTGGACATAATGAACAAAAAACCCGTGCGGGTCCTCTATCCGGCAAAAAAAGGCTGGTGCCTCGGCTGGTTCTACGCCAACAAGACCGCCGACAAAGCTTTTGCAGCTCTTGGAACAGCATGGTTCATCGCCATCGCGGTAATCTGCATACGGAGATAGGCAAGCACCGTCGATCGCAAGCGTCAATCAAAGCAAAAATTCTGAAAATTTGTTAATGAAACATTACGAAAGGCTGTATACAAGGCCCTTTTTTGTTGTGCGTGGCTTATCTGACGTGCTAAAATATAAGCGTAAATGGGAGGAGCAATGTATGCGGATCGGGCATGGAACCGGACTGCATGCAATGCTGCGTTGTTTTGCTATACAAATAATTTTGCGGATTCGTCCCGCGCATACGCTTGCCACAGGCAGTACATGCATGAATCAGGATGTACTGATCCGGGCCGCATTACTGAGAGCGCGGATGCACAAAGCATATTGACTGAATACATATACAGGGGATGGCTATGAATAAAAAATTCAAACAAATACTGCTGATAATACTGATGAGCTCCATGGTACTGTCTTCGGGCGGCTTCCTGGATCTGATAACTCTGGGAGGAACGGTATACGCCAGCGGAAGCGATAAAGCCGCTGCCGCCATAGAGGAAGAGAGCAGCGGCTCATCAGTACAGGAGGAATCAGCATCCGGCGATGCGAAGGGCAGCGATACATCGGCTGATAAAGCCGGTGATAATTCGGGTGCCTCAGATAGCGATTCCTCCAAAGCATCAGATGAGCAATCCTCTGACCAGTCCGGCAAAGCAGACGGTTCTGAGAAATCTGATAAAGCTGACGCGAAGAGCGATGACGCCGCACAGGGCAATGCAGACAAAGCAAACGCAGACGGCACCAAAGCCCAGGACTCAAAGGCAGCAAAAGACAAAGCCGCGGA
>JAFRGH010000180.1 GCA_017433945.1 Mogibacterium sp.
ACTTGCCAACAGACGACGATATGCCGGACTCTTCGTATTTGATCCAGACGAGCCCCTTTGCGCCGTAATGCTTTACCTCGTCCACAAGCTTGTCGATCTTCTTGCGTGAGAACTCGGAAGCTCCGCCCGGTACGCAGATGCCTCTGATATCTCCGCCATCTGCGAGAGTCTTTGTGAATACCTCGAATCCGCAGCCTTCGAATGCGTCGTTGAGCTTCATGAGCTCTATATCGAATCTGGTATCAGGCTTGTCCGAGCCGTAGCGCTCCATAGCTTCGGCATATGTCATCCTCGGAAAAGGTGTCTCGACATCCATTCCCTTGACTGCCTTCATGACCTTTTTGATGACGCCTTCCTGTACCTCTATGACATCATCCACGCCCGCGACTGACATCTCCCGGTCGAGCTGTGTGAATTCAGGCTGTCTGTCCGCGCGAAGGTCCTCGTCTCTGAAGCACTTGACGATCTGCATGTATCTGTATGTTCCCGAGACCATCAGGAGCTGCTTGAACATCTGAGGCGACTGAGGAAGAGCGTAGAAGCTGCCGTTGTGCACTCTGCTCGGCACGATGTAGTCACGCGCGCCCTCAGGTGTCGGCTTGATCAGCATCGGTGTCTCGACCTCGGTGAATCCCTGTTCGTCAAAATAGTCTCTCGCGCACTTGACGACCTTGTGTCTGATCGTCAGGTTTCTCTGCATCTTAGGCTTGCGCAGATCCAGATATCTGTATTTGAGTCTCAGATTGTCATCTACGTTATCGTCGTCCTTGATATAGATAGGAGGTGTATCCGATTTCGAATATATCTCGAGATCGTCAGCGAAGACCTCGATATCGCCTGTGGCGATCTTATCGTTCTTTGACGCTCTCTCCTTTACTACGCCCCTGACGCCTATGCAGTATTCACTGCGCAGCGATTTAGCCTTTTCGATTATTTCTTCAGGCACATCCTCATTGAATGTGATCTGTGTGATGCCCGTCTTGTCTCTGAGGTCTACGAATACGAGTCCGCCGAGGCTCCTTGCCTTTGCGACCCAGCCGTTCAGCACTACATGGCTGCCCTCATCCGACAGTCTCAGATCACCGCACATGTGAGTTCTCTTAAATAACATCGATCAAATCTTCCCTTCTTACTTTAGTCTGTTCAGAGTTTTCCATATTTTTGAGAGTCAGCTCGCCACTCTCGACCTCATCATCGCCTATAACGACCGTATAAGCTGCTCCGAGCTTGTTGGCGTATTTCATCTGGCCCTTGAGATTTCTCTCTTTTGTATCCATCTCGGCCCTGACGCCCGCTCTCCTCAGATCATACAGCAGCTTGACCGAATATTCGCGGGCATTGTCGCCTATCCACGAGATGAAGAGCTGAGGCTTTGTCTCTCCGCCGAAATCCTGTCCTGAGGCTTCCATAAGCATCAGCAGCCTCTCCTTGCCGAGACCGAAGCCGACGCCCGGCATATCAGGTCCGCCGACCTCCTCGATCAGGTGGTCATAGCGGCCCCCGCCGCAGACGGTGCCCTGAGCGCCGATCTTAGTTGTGATAAACTCGAATGCCGTCTTGGTGTAGTAATCGAGGCCCCTTACTATCGCAGGGTCCACGACATAAGTGATCCCCATGGCGTCAAGGTGTTTCTTTAATGTCTCAAAATCCTCTCTGCACTCGTCACAGAGACTGTCGAGCATCATAGGCGCATCCTTGACAAGAGCCTTATCCTCTTTCGATTTGCAGTCAAGTATCCTCATAGGATTCTTGTCAAATCTGGATTTGCATGTGTCACAGAGGCAGTCATAGTGAGGCCTTAGGAAATCCTGCAGTCTCTCACGGTATGCAGGTCTGCACTTGCGGCAGCCTACGCTCGAGATATGCAGCTCGATGTCCTCGATGCCCATCCTGCCGAGAAAATCATTCGCCAGAGCTATTACCTCAGCGTCAGCCAGCATGCTCGATGTACCGAAATTTTCGATGCCGAACTGGTGGAACTCCCTGAGTCTCCCGGCCTGCGGCTTCTCATATCTGAAGCACGCTGCGTTGTAGTAATACTTGGTCGGCTGAGTCTCGGCGTACTGGTTGTTCTCGATAAACGCTCTTACAGCCGGCGAGGTCCCCTCAGGTTTGAGAGTGATGCTGCGTCCGCCCAGATCGTTGAACGTGTACATTTCCTTCTGGACGATATCCGTAGTGTCACCAACACCCCTGTTGAAGAGCTCTGTTGCCTCAAAAGTAGGGCTTCGCATTTCCCTGAATCCGTATTCGGCGCAGATCTCAGCCCACTTTGATTCGATATACTGCCATTTGTAGCTTTCGGACGGCAGCACATCCTTTGTGCCTTTTGGCGCTTTTATAGCCATTATGACCTCCATTGTTACTGTTATATCAACTATAGGCAGTCCTGCCTGTATTTACTCATAGTATTTTAGCTTACGTGCCAGCATCTCATCGAAGCGTTCGCAGTAAACCTTGTAATTGCTTACATTCGCGACTCTTTCGAGCCTGTCCTCATCAGGATAATAGACCTTGCCTATGGCTCCGGCGCCGAGGCCTATGATTGTCTGCTTTTCCTCCATTATGCGTATATTGTACACAGAATGCAGACCCGGTCTGCAGTATCCGACGTTTTCAAGCGCGCCCATCTGGTGCTTCTGTCTGTAAATATAATACGGGACAAATCCCTCTCTCGCGAGCCTTTCCCTTGCGTAGTCCACCATCGACTGAACAGTCATGGTATTGCGTCTGTAATACTCAGGATCATTCTCGCGAAGTCTGGACCCTTTTTTGACAGACAGCGTATGCACGGTGATATTATTCGCTCCGAGATCGATTATCTCTTCGAGCGATGCCATAAAATCTTCGATATCTTCGCCCGTGAGCCCGGCTATCAGGTCCGCGTTGATCACCTCGAATCCGTATCTGCCTGCCAGCCTGTATCCCGAGCGTATATCTTCAGCGCTGTGATCCCTGCCTATGGCACGCAGTGTCTCATCCTTCATAGACTGAGGATTGATGCTGATGCGGCTTACACCGAGCTTCCTCATAACAGCCAGCTTTTCGGCTGTTATGGTGTCAGGCCTTCCGGCCTCTACCGTAAATTCAATGCTTCCGGGATCAGTTCTGAATTCTTCGCAGCCTGTTTCTATAAGCTGCTTAAGCTGGTCTGCCTCGAGAGTCGTCGGCGTGCCGCCTCCGATATATATGCTCTCTATCTCTGTGCCGTGCTCCCTTACAAGCTGCCCCATGAAGCGAATTTCTTCGAGCAGCTTCGTCAAATACTCTGCTATCTCATCAGCGCCTGCGACGTTGGATGCAAAAGCACAGTATTCGCACCTTGTAGGGCAGAACGGGATACCGATATAGACGCCTGCCTTTGATGACGGATCACCCATATTCTGAGAAATCTGATACTCAGCTATTTCCCGCAGAAGAGCGATCTTGGATGCAGAAATAAGATATCTCTCTGCGAGAGCCTCACACATGCTGTATGTCGAGTCTGTTTCCGCCAGCATCTCGTAAGCCAGCTTCAGAGGTCTCACGCCGGTAAGCGTGCCCCAGTCAGATGTCCTGTCTGTAAGCGAAACAAGCAGTTTATACAGCTCGCGCTTTATCTCGTCTCTGTCATCGGAACCCGACTCATTAACAAGAAAGCTGCCGGGCCTGAGCGCCAGGTGCCTGCCGCCTGTATCCAGCGGTATCACCTCAAACTCATCATCCGGCAGGAACACTCTCGCGAGTTCTCCGTAGTGATAGTCGTTTTCGATCCTGTTTATATAAAACCTATACAAATGGGTTTGCCTTCTTTTCGTATCCAATCGTTGTAGCTGCGCCGTGACCCGGATAGATCACGATGTTTTCATCCAGTGTGTAGACCTTGTCCTCTATAGATCTTACAATTTCATCCCAGCTTCCCGTCTCAAATGAAGTATTGCCGACAGACAGCCTGAAAATAAGATCGCCGCTGAACATTACCTCATCATTGACAAAACATATGCTGCCCATGGTATGTCCCGGCGTCTCGATTACTCTAAGCTCTGACTCTCCGATCTTTATGACGTCCCCCTCTTTGAGAAGCAGCTTTGCCTCAGGG
>JAFRGH010000181.1 GCA_017433945.1 Mogibacterium sp.
AGATCTTTTTCGCCAGCATAAAAAGACCCGGATCGGAGATCAAAATCCCGTCGGGCCCAAGTTCGCCGAGAAACGAAAAATACGCCTCTGCCTCCTTAAGATCGGCATTGTGTGCAAGAATGTTGGCAGTCACATAGACCTTCGCGCCGTGCGCATGCGCAAAAGCGACCCCATCGCACATTTCATCAGGCGTAAAATTTTTTGCCTTTGCCCGCAGGCTGACTCGGATCAAAAGCAGGATTTGGTTTGAGGAACAGCTTTTCCCTGATCTTTTTACGGTTGACCTTTTTGATCCTTGAAAGCATTTTGCCGGCTGCGGCAGTAGAGATAAACGTGCTTTTCTTTACCTTGCCGGCTGCTTTTTTCGCTCTCTTTTTTGCTTCCTGCTTTGCCTCTTTTTTTGCTGCTTTGCCCGCCTTGTAAGATGAGGTCGTCACTTTGTCAACAGACCTTGATTTAACAGTGGCGGGTTCATTCCTGATCTCATGTTTCGGAGCAGCATGCTGCGCTGTTTCGGAAACCGTGCCGGCAGCTGCATCAGGCTGCGCCTGATCAGAAGCTTCCTTCGGCGAAGGGCCCGGATCCTTATATACCGTTACCGGTCGATGTCCCGACTGAACATGCCCGGATCTGTCTGCTGCCGCTGCGTAATGCCTTTCCGGCGCTGCATGCCTGATTTCATCCGGATGGTCGACCCACATAAAATTCTTTTCCGCAGACAATCTGGTCGTGTCCTCCGTATCAAGGTATGAGTTGATATCCGCGGATAATTCATCAACAGGGGTCTCAAACTGACTCAGAAACTCGTCGATCTCTTTTTCGTTGTCAGTTCTCTTATCTCTGTCTGATCTCATTTATCGATCCTCCTGACCATAATAAAAACTGTGTGAGGTTTATATACATAATATCATATGTGAGCGTTTACGCGCTACAGCGATAGCAGGTTGCCCTTGGTATTGATATAGCAGAGTATGGTATTGGTCAGCAAAACGCTTGTGTCCTTGTTGAACCTGACATGTACTATATCCGCCTTTTTGTTGATCGCATTCAGATATGAGCATGGTGTGAAATAATTATCCGAATCGATGGCGAGTATGGAGCTTGCTGTGCTGACATTGTTTACCTTTGAATAGGTATTGAGCAGATTCCTTATCAGAGAATCACGATTGTTGATGAAACGCGGAACAGTATACTTAGTCTCTGTTTTACAGTCATACAGCTCGCTTATCAGCTCGTTTTCATCCTGTATCTTTTTAATATATGAATCGTTATAGCCCTGAGTCATGATATCTATGCTGAAGCCGCCTTTTATCTGTTCGAGGTCAAGCGCGCAGTTGAGACCGCAGGTATCACCGACCTTTCGGTTCTCGGGTATCTTGTCTGATTCCTCGTATCTGTAGATATCATTGTTGATAGTATAGAGAACGCTGGTGAGCCGGTCAGTGGATTCAGCCGTATAAGCTTTTTTCGGCAGCTTTTCAATATCATCGGTCACTTCATAGCTGAACTCGAGGTCCTCGTTTGAGTCGCCGTAAGCCTTTTCCCAGGCCTTGATCCTCTTGTCGATAAATGACGTGAACGATCCCGCGGCATATGAATTGAGCAGGAAGGTAGCGTCAAGAGAGATAGGGTACATATTGCCGTTCGCTCCTATCTTTACATCGGCGAGCTGGCATATTGTCGATTTGCTCTTTAATCTTGTAAGCAGACTGCTGAAAGCAGAAATAACATCAGGATGCTTTGCCAGAGCTGTTGAGACCTCGTCTGATTTCAAACCGCTGATATGGACAGTTACGGCAGTGTCGCATTTGACCTTTGTCTTTTTGGCGGGAACTATTATCGACGACTTGCTCATTACAAAAGACGAATTCGACAGATATGAAGAGCTGCCGTAATCCATGTATATCACCTTGGCATTGGATGGAATGAGTTTTTTACTGATGTGCTTGTAACCGGTTCCAAGGTTCTGCTCATCATTACAGAGGATAACGGTCTTTTTGCCCGAATCGCCTTCGGTCGCGGCTGTCATGAGCGCTGAAGCAAGCAGCCTGGAATGATCAGTCGCGGTCTCATAATTGTATCCCGCGCATACAACGGTAGGTGAGACCTTTTTCTTGCGGCTGATCGCCTGTGATGTAAAAACGATGTTGCCGTATTTGTCGGTACTGTAATCGAGTCCGCGCTGATCAGCCCAGGCTGTGATGAATCCTTTGAGCTCATCCTGGCTTGCGAATCCTTTTTCATCATTGTAGTCATGAATGCTTTTGTAAAGGTCCTTGTATTCTGATGTATCCAGCGGGGTAGTAGACGATGATCTGTATACGGCAATCGAGCTGATCACGCATATGATGACAACAGCTGCAGCAATAAGGAACTTATTTTTCGAAATCGTTTCTCTCATAACAGTATTCTTTTCCTTTATATATACTATTTATATATACTATCTATAGTATCGGTCCGGAGCATCGAACTGTCAGATCCGGCTGATAGGTATCATTGATCGCATCGGCATATTATACTACTTTAGTATGAACAATTAAAGAAAAAAAGAGCGACTGCATAAAATCTTCATAACGAAAAAAGCCGGAGAAGCGGTCTCCGGCTGCAGAAATCATATTCGGGCTTGCCGCACCGTATCTGCTACTTGACGCTTATTTCGCCTGCGAGGACTTTTTTGTAATCCTCGTAGTTTTTCTTAAGCAGATTCGGCGTGTCGAGCTCGTAAGGGCAGTGAGCGGTGCACTGACCGCAGCTGATACAGTCATCGATCTTTTTCATCTCATTCTGCCAGTGCTCGGTCAGCCACGCATCCGAAGGAGCTCTTCTCAGCATCAGCGACATCCTCGCGCATTGATTGATCGTGATCTTTGCAGGGCATGTAGGCATGCAGTATCCGCATCCGCGGCAAAAATCCCCGGAGAGTTCCTTTTTTTCATTTGCGATGAACGCTCTCATATCGTCAGTAAATGAAGGTGTTTCTTCCATATATGAGAGCCACTCGTCAAGCTCGGTCTGATGCTGCACGCCCCAGATCGGAAGCACATTCGGATAATCCTCGAGAAACGCCATGGCTATGTCCGACCTTGTGATGAGGCCTCCGGCCATGCCCTTCATCGCTATGAATCCCATATTCTTCTCAGCGCAAAGCCTTGCCAGCTCAAAATCGCGCTCATCGGACAGATAGCTGAAAGGGAACTGCATAGTCTCATACAGTCCTGATCTGACGCAGTCAAACGCTACTCCTATCTTGTGGGCTGTAACTCCGAAATGACGTATCTTTCCTGCTTCTTTGGCTTCGAGCAGCGCTTCATACACTCCTGTGCCGTCTCCGGGAGCGTAGACCCTGTCTACCATGTGGAGCTGGTAAACATCAATATAATCAGTACGAAGCTCTCTGAGAGATGTCTCGAGATCCTCTCTGAGCTTGTCTCCGGTCTTCGCCTGTGTCTTGGTGGCGATAAATATCTTATCGCGCATTCCTTCAAAGGCCGCTCCGAGCTTGGTCTCGCTGTCGGAATATGCTCTTGCTGTATCAAAATATCTTATGCCGCCCTCGTATGCGCGGCGAAGTATGGAAACCGCGTCTTCCATGCTCCTGCGCTGGATAGGCAAGGCGCCGAATCCGTTCTGAGGCACAGTGATGCCTGTGCTGCCAAGTGTAAGCTGTCTCATTGCTGTTATCCTTTCATCCTGTTTCTGTAATATCTGAAATACCCGAGCTTATATACAGCTCTATCAAATCGTAAATATAATACCGCGGCAGAGGCGCGTGTGCAAACAGCTTTATTGAAAAAACGCCCGGATTGAAAAAATCCTTGCAAGGGTATACAATATATCGGGTTTTGGGATGTGGAGCATTGTAAGCTGATAGTGTATACAGGAGATACAGGAGGTTTGTTCCGCAGAAATGGAGTCGTTATCGGTAAACAGCAACATCAGAGGCAGCAACAGCAACAGCAACAGCTATTTCAGGATCATGAACAGGGATTTTAAGCTGTGGCAGTCACTTCTTTTAACTTTTGTGACAATGTCGGCTCTGCTGTTATACGTGTATAATTTTAATGTCCCTAACCCTAATATGATACTTATCGCCGGACTGGTGATCTGCTCGGCTGTTTTCGGCTATGAGGGCGGCATACTTGCTGCCGTGATCATGCTTTTCTATACATTATATTTCTTTTCGGACGG
>JAFRGH010000182.1 GCA_017433945.1 Mogibacterium sp.
AACGGCCTGGATCTCTATGTTCTCCAGTGCAAAAATCATATTCTCAGGCCGCTCAGCGAGAACTTCGGCATCGATGTAAGCGATGAGGCGATCCGCAAGGCTGTCGCCGAACACAACCGCATGTGCAGTCTGATAAGAGCGATAGGAGATTTCCGCAAGCTCGATGAGCCGACGATCACCGGTTACGAGTACAACGTGATCACTCTTGCGACCTACGCGGCTCCAAAGCATCTTATCATTGATAAACTCGAGGAGACTCTCGAGGAGCTCAAGGTCAGAAAACCGGATCCGAAGCCGTGGTTCAAGGCGAGAGTCGTCGTTGCGGGATCCGAAGTCGATGATACTGATTTTATCAAACTCGTCGAGGACAGCGGAGCCTTTGTATGCGCTGACAGATTTTGCTACGGATCGCTCCCGGGCAGAGATATTATCAATCTTACAGAGGATGAGGACGCTCTGACGCAGATCTGCAGACAGTATATGTACAGGGGAGAATGCCCTCGCTACATGGATACGGCAAAGATGGACGGTCGCAGAGCCTACATCGACAAAATCGCAAGGGAATACAATGCAGACGGCATCATCTTCCAGCAGATGAAATTCTGTGACCCGTGGGCCTATGAAAAGATGATGGGTTCAACGATACTAAGGAATGAATACGGCTGGCCGGTCCTGGCCGTGGACCGTCCGTATGCTATAGGCCCTTCGGGACAGATGCGCACCCGTGTGCAGGCGTTTATGGAGAGTATAGATATCAAAAAGATCCACAAGGAGGCTGAGTGATGGCTGTTAAAAAATCAGGTAAAATGGTCAATCTGTCCGGGATCAAGGGAGATATCAGATACGGCGATCTGTATAAACCGGGCGGCAAGGTAAGAAAACGCCGTGAATGGAGAGGCGTAAAGGACACGCTTTATGACTATTCGAGATGGCTCGGCATAATGATGACGCTGGGAAAATTCGTGGCGAAGCCGCGCAACGTCAAAGCGATGTTCAGGTATCGCTGGATGGCAAACTATCTGGCGGTGCCTATGATGGTGGACCGCCATACTCAGGGCCTCAGAGGCGAATACCTGAGAATGTGCCATACAGAGCAGGATCTCATCATTATCGACGTCGCGAAGCTGCTCGACAATCTGTTCCGCGGAGACCGCAGGATAGGAAATGACAAAGAGTTCTCCGATAAGGTGGTCCTTGTTGATGAGAACGAGATGACCGCTGTGATGATGGGATTCCCTACGCTCAAGGGACTCAGCCGTGAGACTCCTTCGACATATGTCAGCGTTCTATTGAACCAGCATGCGGCGGAGCATTACATAGATGTAGCACAGGAATACGGTCTGGCGGGAGACGTCTGTCCTATGCCTGAGGCAGAAGCGGGAGTGTCCATAGATGACGACGCGCCTGTGCTCGGCAAATGCGCGATACAGTGCAATACGACATGTGACGGCTCGCTGCTCGGAAACGGAGTCATTTCACGAAGACTCGAAAAAGAGGACGGCATACCTGTGTTCCAGCTGCCTGCGCCTCTGCGCCACAGAGAAGACGATGTGCAGGAATATGCAGCTGAGGAGATCAGAAGAGCCATTAAGTTCATCGAAGAGCAGACCGGCGAGAAATGGGACTGGGACTACTACTTCGAATGCGCGCGCCGCGTAAATGTAGCGACCAGATGCCGCAACGAGTGGCTTGATATGAACAAGACCGCGTATCCGCAGGTCTTCGGCTCCAATCTCGCGCTCTACACTGAGACCAACTATATGGCTATCTGCGGCAAGGTGCCTGAATTCGAAAAGGCGGACAGGCGGCTGATGAAGCTGGCCGAAAAAGCATACCGCAAGCAAAAGATGGCTGCGAGAGAGTATCGCCACAGAACCATAGTCTGGGGAGTGCAGTCGCATTTCTACATGGATTTTCTGGTATGGCTCCTCAACTGCTGGGGCATAGTCCCTCTGACGGACATGCTCTCGATGATCAATACGGAGATGATCGCGGAGACCGACACTCCTGAAAACAGAGAGCAGGCCTACTATGATATGGCATGGCTGACCGAGAACATGATCATGAGGAACCGCACGCACGGCGGATACAGAGTCCTGCTCGACGAGCTCTTTGAATTCGTAGAGGAGTTCGACGCGGACATGATCATACTGTGGGAGCACATCACCTGCAAGGCGCTGGACGGAATGCACGGACTGTTCGAGGAAAAGGCGCGCGAGCGCGGCATCCCTCTGATATGGGTGGACCACCAGCTCTTCGATCCGCGCGTCATATCCAGACAGGGAGTAAGAGACCAGATCAACACATACATGAGGACAGTCATGCAGGAAGAGCCTCTTGATCCTACACTCGAGATACTCGAAGACGATAATTCGTGGTAAAAGTCCCGGTAAATCCCGGTAAAACTCGGTAAATTCCGGTAAAAATGATTGTTAAGAGGCCGTAAAACGGCCGGGGAGGCTATACTATGAAAAAGGCAGGCAAAGCTTTACTGTATCTGCTGCTCTGCTGTACCGGATTGTTCGTTGTGACATTCGTCATCTATTTTTTCAATCTGGACATGAAGCTGACATCAAAGATCGAGCCGCTGCTTCTTAAGCACTACGACAGGATCGAAAGAGATCAGCACCTGTAGGGCAGGTACAGCGATACATAACAAATCAAAGGGAGCCTTATAACGCTGAAGAGGTTCCCTTTTTTTCGTAATCACATTCGGGCAGGATGCAGGGGCGAGCAACAGGCCGCCGGGCATCATGCTCACGGATCTGGCACTGCATCTGCGTCCTCTCAGCGAGATTGGGTAATTAGTGCCGCTCGTTCTCCTCGGGGATCGCGATAGCGGCAATTTTATTGAAAAAAATGCAATTGAATTATAATTTGATCACAGATATGACATCTTTTGATGTATAATAAAACGCAGTATGTAACAATGAAACAGGAGGAATCAGCTGTGCAGGAAAAAACACTTGAAGCTATCCACAGAGCCATAGTTCTCGTGACAGACGAGATAGGCAAAGTAATAATCGGAAAAGATGATGTAATCAAAAAAGTTATGATGGCTGTTATAGCAAACGGTCACGTACTGCTCGACGATGTACCGGGCGTTGGTAAGACAACTCTCGCGGTTGCTCTCGGCAGAGCTCTCGGACTCGACTATAACAGGATACAGTTTACACCGGATGTTCTCCCGTCAGACATCGTGGGCTTTTCCGTATTCAACAAGGAAACCAACAAATTTGTATATATGCCGGGTACGGTAAACAACACTAATCTGCTTCTCGCAGACGAGATTAACCGTACTTCAAGCAGAACACAGGCTGCTCTGCTCGAGGCAATGGAGGAAAAACAGGTAACAGTCGACGGAGCTACATACAAGCTCAAGGATCCGTTCATCGTTATCGCTACACAGAACCAGGTTGGAACTGCAGGCGCTCAGATGCTGCCGCATGCCCAGCTCGACCGTTTCCTGGTCAAGCTGTCCATCGGCTATCCTGACAGAGAGGCCCAGATGAAGATCATCGAGGAAAGACAAAAGACAGATCCTTTTGAAGACCTCAGAAAAGTCATGAGCCCTGAGCTTGTTATTTCCATGCAGCAGTCTGCGCTCAGCGTAACGCTCAAGGAATCGCTGGTTGAATATATAACCGATCTGGTTGAGGCATCCCGCTCCAGCGAGAACATCAGCCTCGGCATCAGCCCGAGAGGCGCGATCGCTATCAGCCACATGGCAAAGGCAAGCGCGATCATGAACAAGAGAGATTATGTTACGGCAGATGATATTAGAGATGTGTTCTGTGATGTCTGCACTCACAGGATACTGCTCAGCCAAAAGGCAAGAGCAGAGCATATGACCGCAAGATCTGCTCTGGAAGGGATACTTGCAGATACCAAGCTGCCTTTCAGCATCTGATCGTAAGATAACGCAATATGTGGAAAAGACGTTTATCCTGGCTGATAATAATAATAGCGGCGGCATTCCTGTATCTGTTCAGCAATGAATCAGTAACACTGGCGCTGCTGCTTGTTTGTCTGCTGTCACCTGCCGTGTCAGCAGCAGTTTTGCTGTTTTCTTCAAAAAAAGTCAGGGTCAGATTTGAAAGTGCAGAGATAAATGAAGAGAATATAAGATTCAAGGTCGTTATAGATAATCCCGGCATCCTGCCTATGTCAGAGATCGAGATCCCGGTCAGATGCACCAATCTCAGGACGGGAGAGACAGATGAGGTAATGATCAACGGCTCAGCCATGAGCAAAAATGAGAGAGCCGTGTTCATCAGGACATCAAGCAGGCACTCGGGAAGATATGAGCTCAGAGCGGATAACGCTCTGGTAATGGATCCGCTGCGGCTGTGGAGCAAAAAGGTGATCGTGGATCAGAAGCTCAGCCTTACTGTAATGCCTAAGATCTTTGATATGAGGCTGAACGTAACAAACAGCGCAGCTTCAATGATAGACTCGGAGCAGTATTCGCGTTCACGCAAGGGCATAGAGCCGGGTGAGGTCAGGAGCATCAGAGAATATGTTCCAGGAGATCCGATCAAGAATATCCACTGGAAGCTCTCCGAAAAGACGGATAAGATGCTGGTCAAAGAGCTCGAGCTTCCTGTAACAGACCAGATAATCGTTATGCTTGATACGTTCACAGACGGCAGCATAACTGAGGATGAAATGGATTCAATAGCATCGGTGTACGTTTCGCTTATGATAGCGCTGCTCACCGAAGGGCTGGAATTCTCAGCGGGCTGGATAGATCCTGCCGGATCGCGTCCGGTAATAAACAAGATACTCACAGAGGAGGATTTTGTTTCAGCAACAAGCCGTTTCCTGGCTGTACCGAGGATGTATCAGAATTCGGCGGTAGATCTGCTCGGACGGGAGCTTCCTGACAGCAGGTACGCTCATATCATTATAGCAGGCTCGCAGATCCCTGATGATCTCGATATGCTCGCTAACGGAGGTCAGGTGACGCTGCTCCTCTGCGGAGGCGAAAGCAGCATGACTGTAGGCGAAGGCGCTAATATTATTGGATTTGGAGAGGATTCGTTCGAAGACGATCTTGCAGAAATAGAGGTATAGTTTGAAGCTCATTAATCGTGATAAGCGCAGTGATGACGTTTCGAAAAGCAACAGTAAACAGGAACGTGCAGCAAAGCGCGAGATCAATAAGAAAAAAAAGGCAGCGGCAAAAGCTCAAAAAAAAGCCGCCCGCAAGGCTCGCCGTAAGAACCGCGGGAAACGTTTCATATTCAGCAAAAAATTTCCGTTCGTCACATTGAACAGGAACAGGAGCGCTTCGACATACCGCTTTATTAAGGTAGAAGGGCTTGAAAAGGAAGAAGGAAACAGAGCTCTTGTCACAGATGAAGCTTCCGCAGTCGTAATGGGAGCTGCGTTCAGCCTTATCCTGGCCCTGTCAGGAAACTATATGCTGATTCCTTTTGTGATTCCGGGCGTTGCCGTATTCTGCCTTTACACCATGCTCGTAAAAAAGCTCCCCGCTTATATCAGGCAGATAATCGTCGCAGCATTCCTGATAATCGTTCTGTTTTTGATTGTGATATTCAGAAACTATTTCAAGGATGGCGGCGCGCTTATAATGAACGATATATTCTCAGTTGCCGAGGAGTATCAGGCTTATATCTATAAGAGATACAACGTTTCAGGCGCAGGATACAATCATCCGGGATTATGCATGTATATGGCTGTGGCTGTCGCTTCTTCGGTCGCAGGGCTGATACTTGCGATCCTGCCAAGGGCCGCAAGGAGAGCTGTAGATGTGATGCTTTTCGTGGGGACTGCCGGAGTTGTTGCTTATTACGGCATCATACCTTCGTGGATATGCGCCGGCGTGCTCATAGCAGCCCTGATAGTTGCTCTCTGCAACGGAAGACTGATACCTACGTGGCCGCTAATACTGATCGCGGTCATACTGTTCGGAGCTTTCGCTCTCATAGATCCGGGAGAAAGCAGCACTGTAAGGAGCGCCAACGAGTATCTCAGAGATACCTTCGCGTACCGCACGGCATTTCTGCCTGACTATGAACAGTTCGATTCCACTCAGCCATATATAGGCGGAGATGACGGTACGGAACCGAAGAGCATGTTCGCAAATGTACCGCACGTAGGAAAAAAGAAAGTTCTGTACATATGCGCGGGTATTCTGCTGCTTGCAGCGCTTATAGCTGGTATGGTCATCCATACCAGGCTCGCAGCGCGCCGAAGGAAAAACAAAGCGGGCATAGACAGCGAGGATCCGGTCATCGCCGTGAGATCCATGTTCCCATATGCAGTGAGGTGGCTGAGGCTCAACAGGGGAATAAAGATATCCAATTCGCCATATTCGGAGCTCATTCCACAGGTCAAGGACTATATGGCAGGCTCATATGCGGACAGATTTGAAAAGATGCATGAGCTGTGGCAGATCGCTGCATACAGTGATCATAAGATCACTGCCCGTGAAAGTGATATCATGAGAGATTTTATGGAAGAAACCATAAGTATGACAAAAGACAGGCTGAAACTAAAGGATAAGCTGAAAGCGAGATTCAGATATGCTCTTTGAACATAACAAATCAACATATGTTTTTAAATATCTGGTATTGGCGGCACTGGCAATGATGCTCATGCTTACTCTCAGTGCGTGCAGATATCGCATAACCGAGGATTCATACGCGAATATGACTGCCGAGGACGAGGACGGAACTGTCAGAGAGACCTATGATTATCTGAGGGAGGATCTGGAATATGACGGTTCCGCGACGCCTATCTTTACAGCGGGCAGGTCGCATCAGCAGGTTGAGAATCCTTTCTACGAGGAACCGCAGCCGTTTGTTGAGGAAGACATCATTCCGGAGGATTCCGAGGAGGAAGAGGATGCCGAGGATGAGGACGGAACAGGAACATCATCGGTGATCAGCACTCCGTCAGTTACAAGACCTTCGACTACTACAGCGACAACAAATAAGGTCACTGTAACTCTGAATCCTAACGGAGGAAAGTGTACGACATCCTCGATCAGCGTTACTCCGGGACTCACATACGGATATCTGGCTACTCCGACACGCAAGGGATATGAGTTCAAAGGCTGGTACAGCGCAAAGAAAAAGGGAAGCAAGATAACGTCGACAACAAAGGTGACCAAGAAGAGCAATCACACTATATACGCTCACTGGCAGGATCTTAAGACCAAAAAATACACGATCACGCTTAATCCTCAGGGCGGCAAGACAGACACAAAGAAACTCAAGATGACGACAAATTCCAAATACGAGGATCTGCCGATACCGACCAAAAAGAACAACGCGTTCACCGGCTGGTACACTTCTGCCAGCGGAGGTGAGCTGATCAATAATGGAAGCAAGTTCAAGGGCAAGGCGGATACTACCATCTATGCGCACTGGGAGGATGCTCTGACATACTGGAGCGACAGGATAGAGGCTGATAATACAGAGATCAGAAATGCCGATATCGTCAGCTACTAGTACGAACCAAGCGACGGCGACGGTCTGTCCGGAGATGATATCCTTTACAACTTCAAGGGTGAAAATATCCTCAGTGATGATAATGAGGTCAGTGATGACTGGATAATGGAACAGAATCCGAGCATCATTATCAAGGCTGTAAAGAGCATGGATGATGAGGAAGCCGCTCTCGAAGAGCTGAATCAGAGATTTGAGGGCTATCCGGGACAGATATACATAGTATCGAGTGAGGCTGCAGACGGGACCGACAAGGTGAGAGCATACTATACTCTCTGGCTCGGCAGTCAGATCCTTGAGTATTCAGGAGTGTTCGGCCAGGAGGATCTGGACAAGGCCGCAACAGAGCTCGGTGTAGACGTTGGCTAAAAAGAAAAACCGGCTAATAAAAGCCGAACCAGAAAAGCCGGATCAGGCTGAATAATCAGATAACACAATTTAAAAAACAGGCTGCGGATCGCTCTCCTCATGCAGGAGCAGTGATCCACAGCCTGTTAAATTTTGTGCTGAACTGCTTATCCCATGCCGGGTAAGTCATATATTGCGGTATGCGTGATGTGTCCGTCTCAGGACAAGGATGCTGACAATAGCAAGGACGGCGGCCGCAGCTGCCCACATGCATGCGATCGTGAGCGCCGCGTCGGCAAAGACAGGCTCCTGCATAATGTTTATAAGATTGTCCTGATCCGGATAGAGTATCCACAGATCGTTGTCGAAGAAGATATGGTGAAATTCGGTAAATACTAATGTAAAATCATGTACGCTGAGTGCTGCGATAATGAGCGCAATAACTATGACAGCTCCGAGCGCGTACAGATAGCCTCTGGCCAGTACATGCGGAAAGCTTATCATACTTTCAGCCTTTTGCCTCTTTTTTCGTATGGAATAATATATTGCGGCCAGCAGAACTGCCAGGAGCACAAGTGCGATAACGCGTGCTTTGACGGCGCCGAGAAACAGAGTTCTGCAGTCCGCGAGATGCAGCTTTTCACGCTGTGTGAAGAATGGCGCTGTTTTGCCGTCGATGGTCGCGTTTACATTGTCGAGGCTGTCGAGCCTGCCTATGCAGTATTCAAGCATCTGCTCGGTGACATACACCGCGTCATCCATCGACATTTCACCTCTGACATACTGAGGCGTGTTGTATTTGGTGTATTCGCTGCGCCACCAGCCGGGTATGCGAAAGCACAGGGTCTCGGTGGCTGTCAGAAGCAGTATGAACAGGACGAGCAAGCCGCATACCGCCGCGGCAAATGTCTCTTTTTTACAGTTGTTATTATTATTCATGGAGAACACCTTTATTAATCAATTATTAATTATTGCAAATGCTGAGATACACTGTGATTCTTATATCCCGATGCTTCGGATTGAAAAAAGGGGGATTGCGGAGTGTCGGCCTGACTGTCGGGACGGTCTCCGAATGCCAATCAATTATATTCTGTTTTGCATTATTTGGCAAACTTTAATGCTTTAAAGCGTGAAATAGTATATACTTTCATGGAACGGATATACTGTAAATAAAACGGAGGCTGAACTATGATCACCGAGAGAGAAAAAAAGAACCTGCAGCAATTCTATAGAGCGCTGCTTGCGCTTGAGACTGAAGAAGAGTGCCGCAAATTCTTTGATGATGTGGCAACTATTAAAGAGGTGCTTGATCTCTCTTCGAGACTTGAGGTGGCAAGATTACTGGATAAGGGTACGGTGTTCAGCGAGATCAGCAAAACAACCGGAGCGAGCTCGGCAACTATCAGCCGTGTCAACAAATGCTTAAGCTACGGCGAAGGCGGCTACAAAACCGTACTTGATCGGATCAAAGCAACTGAATAATCGCTGCTCTTTAGGCGGCTCTTGAGTCCTGTATATCTCTCGTCGGCGCGGTTGTTGTCGACCATATACCTGATGCAGCGAGGATCGCCTATGAGCAGCACGAGGCGTTTGCCTCTGGTCACGGCTGTGTAGAGCAGATTGCGCGTCATCAGCATAGGAGGGAATCTCCACATCGGTATTATGACGACCGGAAACTCGGATCCCTGGCTCTTGTGGACCGTAACGGCATAGGCAAGATCCAGCTCTTCGAACATTTCACCGCTGTAGGTGATAAGTCTGTCATCGGATCTGACTGTCATGGATTTGCTGATCGCGTCTATGCTTTCAACAGTGCCCATGTCGCCGTTGAATATACCTTCGCCCTCGTTCCAGTCATCATCATGCCATTCGGCAGTATAATTGTTGCGAAGCTGCATCACCTTGTCTCCGAGACGGAATGTCCTGTTCCCGACAGTAATCTCCGGCTTTCCCTCCTCTGCGGGATTCAGCACCTCCTGAAGGACGGAATTGAGATTTGGAGCTCCCAGAGCACCTCTTTTCGTAGGGGTAAGAAGCTGTATGTCTGCTGCCGATCTGACGAAATCATAACCGCGTTCAAGCCTGCCCGAAACAAGCTCCCTTATCAGTTCTAAAACAGCTGCTTCATCATCTCTTCTCAGCATGAAGAAATCGCTGTCGCGGCTGCCCTGCTCCGGCATCTCGCCGTTATTGATGCGGTGCGAATTGGTGATTATTCTGCTGTCTCCGGCCTGTCTGAATATCTCGCGAAGTCTGGTGGTGTGTATGACTTCACTGGCGATGATATCCCGCAGCACATTACCGGCTCCGACGGCCGGAAGCTGATCGGCGTCACCTGTAAAAATAAGGATCGTCCCGTCCTTTACAGCCTGCAGCAGCCCGTCCATGAGCATGGTGTCTATCATGGAGGCCTCATCAACGATCACGACCTGCTGTTCAAGAGGGTTATCCTCATCACGGCCAAAATCCAGTATGTCCTCATCATCCGAATAAACGTATTCGAGCAGACGGTGTATCGTCATCGCAGGCTCGCCCGATGCTTCCTCCATGCGCTTGGCGGCCCTCCCGGTCGGCGCGGCGAGAGCAGTGCTCATGTCGAGCCTTCGGAAGATCCTTACGAGAGTGTTTATAATGGTGGTTTTTCCTGTGCCCGGACCTCCCGTGATGATCGAGACATTGTTTTCGAGACAGGCAGCGACCGCCGCTCTCTGCTCGGCCGAAAGATAGATCTCGCCGAGATCTGCTGCCATATCAGCCTCCGCATCATTTATAAGATCATCGATCAGGGCAGGGACGGCCATTCGCTGAGCGTTCCGTATCCTTATAAGGTTATAGGCTATCCGCTGCTCCGCATGATAATAGCCGTACAGGTAAATAACCCTTATATCATCTGCGGTATCCTCCTCAAGCTCCCCGTTGAACACCATATCCCGTATGGAATCGCGAACCTCCTCCCGGGTGACATCCAGCAGAGCCGCTGTCCTCTCGGTCAGCATCTCCTCAGGCATCAGCGTGCTTCCGCTGACAGCCCAGCTGCGGAGCACATATCTTATACCGCTTTCAATGCGAAAAGAGCTGTCGTGAGCGAAGCCGAGCTTCTCGGCGATGAGATCCGCCTTTGGAAATGTCATGCCGCGTATATCCTCGACCAGCATATAAGGGTTTTCCTTTACGGCATCGATAGAGTCGCTGCCGTAGATCTTGTATATCCTTACGGCGTCACTCATTTCTATGCCCATTTCTCTGAGCTCTATCGACGCATTTGCAAAATCCCTTGATTCGAGAAATGACTCACGTATCTTTTCGAGAGATTTCGGCCCGATACCGTTTATCATAAGCAGCTGCTCGGGCTTCTCCTCGATTATCTTAAGCGATTCCGCGCCGAATGTATCCACTATGAGCTTAGCGGTCTTAGGACCTATCCCCCGGATATTGCCTGCAGAGAGGAATTCGAGTATGGCGTCCTCACCCACGGGAAGCAGCTCTTCAAAGCTCGAAAAGCTGAATTGCTCACCGTATTTTTTGTGTATGACAAAACGGCCATCCAGCCTGTATCTGGCACCGGGCTTCGGTTCGGCGAACGAACCGACTATTGTCATGGAGCCCTCATCGGTGTCGAAGACGGCGACGGTATAGCCGTTTTCGGGATTGTTGAATATGACTCTTGAAAGTGTTCCTGTCTGCTGCATCTGTCCTGTCATCAGAAAGTCTTTTTATACAGTCTGCGGTTGTCGAGCGTGAATACCTTTTCACTGAATTCGCCCGGCTTGACGTATCTCAGAGCGTCCTCCATATCGAACATCTTGGCGTCGGTCATATCGAGATAGTGAAGCATCTCTGCCTCAGGAAAGAGAGGCTTTTTAGGACTGCCGAAATCAGGCTCGTAGTGATGCGAGAGGGACATGTGCTGCATAAGCAGGCATTTTTCCTCGCTTATCCCGAGCTCCTTGCAGCGGTCGCCTATGGTATGAACACCCATCACAAGGTGACCGAGCATCTTGCCCTCGAGAGTGTATTCAGGCACGACGCCGTTCTCATCAGAATCGAGCTCGTTGAGCTTTTCGATGTCGTGCAGGGCAACACCGGCAAGTAGGAGGTCTTTATACAGATTAGTGTAGACCTCGCAGGCACGTTCGCCCATCATCATCATCCTCTTGACGTGGTAGAGCAGTCCTGCGTATTCGGCATGGTGATTGCTCATGGCGGCAGGCCAGTACATGAGCCTGTCCTTTTCGCCCTCGTAAAAGCTGAGGCAGAGAGCTTTGAGCTCATCATCCTCAAATGCGTTGATGCGGCTCATTATATAGTCGTACATCGATTCAGGAGACTCCGGAGCGGCCCGGAAGAAATCTGATCTGTCATATGTATCCTCTCTGGCCTGGCCCTTGATGACGTCTATGACAAGCTGGTTTCTTCCCTGATATTCCTTGCATCTGGCGACAACGCTGATTATCATTCCGGAGCTGATCCTGCCGTACGATTTCATTTCATCAGGCGTCAGCGACCATTTTACTGCCTGGATGTCGCCTGAAGCGTCTCCGAGCGTCATATACAGATGATGCTTGCCGTTGTTCCCGTCACGTATATCCGCGTTTCTGACGAGAAATCTCTCCTCGAACCTGTAACCCTCGTCGGGTGTGAGATCCTTTATAAAATAGGTTTTCATTAGTTTCCTCCGATTGATATATTATGTCTTTTCAGTATCCGTACAAGTATAACACAATTGCAGCCGGCTATGTTATACTAAGGCGGTAAAGAAAGTGCAGACGCAGTAACGGGAGGATGATGATAGTATGAATTTTGATGCAGAAAAAGCTGTAAAAGCGACGGCTGAATGGATAAGGAACTGGTTCGAGGCAAACGGCCCGGGCTGCAACGCGATAGTCGGGATAAGCGGAGGCAAGGACAGCTCCATAGCTGCCGCGCTGTGCTGTGAGGCCCTGGGAAGTGAGCATGTCATAGGCGTGCTGATGCCTAACGGCGAGCAGTCGGATATCGATATGGCGATGATGCTTGTCGAGCATCTCGGTATAAGATATTACAACATCAATATAAAAGGGGCGTTCGATTCTCTGATCGGCCAGCTTGGTGAGGCGGGTATCGAGGTCGGCAAAGACACCGTGATCAATCTGCCGCCGCGTCTGAGGATGTCCACTCTCTATGCTGTTGGACAGAGCTGCAACGGCAGAGTTGTGAATACCTTCAATCTCTCTGAGGACTGGGTGGGCTACTCGACCAGATATGGTGATTCGGTAGGAGATTTCAGCCCTCTTTCGTGCTTCACTACTGAAGAGATCAGAGCCATGGGCAGATGTGTCGGACTGCCTTCCGTACTGGTGGACAAGGTGCCGACAGACGGGCTTTCGGGAATGTCCGACGAGGCGAAGCTCGGATTCACCTACGAGGTGCTCAACAGATACATCCGCACCGGACAGATAGACGATCCGGCAACGAAGGAGCGCATCGACAGCTTGCATGAAAAAAATCTCTTCAAGCTCAGATTCATGGACTGCTTCAAATACGACGGCGTCGAGACCGCGATATGATGAGTCAATGGGGACGGTTCTTTTTGACTCATTACAGGTTAAGGATATGAACGATTATGACTGTATTGTGATCGGGGGCGGAGCCTCCGGTCTTATGCTGGCCGCGGGTCTTGAATGCCGCGGCCTTATCATTGAAAAGACTGCAAAACCGGGCTCCAAGCTGCTGATGAGCGGAGGGGGACATTGCAATATCACGCATGGCGGATCGATAAAGGATTTCATCAATGCTTACGGCGGTGAAGCGGGGCAGAAGCTGCGAAAATGCCTTTACCGCCACAGCAACATGGAGCTGGCAGGCTGGCTCGAGGATGCCGGTGTGGCTCTCTTGGATGAAAATGGTGATGCTGTCTTTTCGTATGATCTCGGCATGGCTGAACGAATTTTTCCAGCATCCATGAGGTCTTCCGATGTGCTGAACGCATTTCTCCATGCAGCCCGCAGAGGCGGCTGGGAGATGATCACAGAGTCGGGAGTCAGAGAACTGCAGCCGTTGAGACAGATTTCGTCTGATGCAGATGATGCTATAGAGGATACATCGGCAAAGAGCTTTGATGATGACGGAGGCTGTGCTGATGACGGTGATAGCAGTCATGAGTCAGCGTATGTGTGGAAAGTGATCACGGATGACGGCAGCGCTTATTTTTCGCGCAATCTGGTCATTGCTTCCGGAGGCATCACATATCCGGAGACCGGCTCAGACGGATCGATGTTCGAAGTGCTTAGCAAGCTGGGGATAGAAATATCTGAGCCGAGACCGGCGCTTGCTCCTGTATACGTGCGGGACTATCCCTACGAAGAGCTCAGCGGCATTTCCCTGCCCGATGTGACTGTGACTGCATTCGGCTCCGATGCAGCGTGCACCTGCAAGGGCAAGGCTGCCAGGATGACCGGCGATCTGCTCTTTACTCACAAGGGATTCTCGGGACCAGTGATCCTCAATATTTCAAGATATGCCGAGCCGGGTCAGCTGCTGCGCATCAAATACAATAAAGAGCTGAGCGAGCTGCCGAGGCGCATGCAGAGGATACTTGAGGACAGGTCCAGAGGCCCGTCGGGAGATATCAGGACTACCAAGCTCGCGGCATTGCTTGATGCGGATGACTTTACGGTCAGATCAGTCGACAGACGTGGAATGGTCACTGCGGGCGGGATCAGCCTAAAGTGTGTCGATATGGCTTCAATGCAGATAAGAATCGGGGAGCATGAGAGCGGGCTGTACGCGATAGGTGAGGCGATAGACGCTGACGGAATCACCGGGGGATACAATCTGCAGATGTGCTGGTCGACTGCGATGACGGCTGCAGACAGCATCAGGGCACGGCTGGATCGGTAAATAGTTAACGCAAATTCGCCAAAAAGCCTGAAAAAGCGTTAACTGAACGTCTGAAACACCGGAATAATATGTCGTCAAAGTGAAGCTTTGTCAGGGATACTTCACAGGCGCCGATACAATATGGTGATAGAATAAGTGCAGGTTATCGATCACCATTTTTTCATTGACTGTATGTGCTGCTGATAGAGCGCATATATATAGAATTCATCATAAAGAGGCAAAAGCTGATCCGCAAAGAAAATCTTATGTTGATGCAGCCCGGAGAAAGGAGGCTGTGATGTTTCTCGGAACAATAGGCGGCGCGGCACTCGACCTGCTCTATCCCAAGGGGCTGTATTGTATCTGCTGCGGCAAAATAATCGACGATACCAGGACATACAGGCTGTGCGGTGAATGCATGGCTGAAATGAAATGGACAGGCGGCCGCATCTGCGAAAAATGCGGCAGACCGCTTTCGGAGATCAATCCTTCTGCGCGATGCTTTGTGTGCAGACAGCACATGCATTATTTCGACAGAGGTTTCACATGCACAGCCTACAGCAGCTGCGAAAGAGAAATGATATTTTCGCTCAAGTATTACGGGCATGCGGATGTTGCCGATACTATCGCAGAGATCATGTATGACAGGATGACCGCGGAATTCAGCCCCGATGAGCTGTATGCTATGTATGATATGCTGCTGCCGGTGCCGCTTCACAGGCATAAGTACAGTATAAGAGGCTTCAATCAGGCAGGGTTGATAGCAGACGCGTTTGCTGAATTGTCAGGTATCAGCTCAGATCCGTATATCCTGATAAGAACAAGAGAAACCCGAATGATGAGATCCCTGTCACCGGAGGAAAGGCGTGAAAATATACGAGGGGCATTTGAAATACGACCACGCAGGAGGCCTGATGTTGACGGCCGGTCGCTGCTGATTATCGATGACATCTTTACGACCGGAGCGACCATAGACGAGATTGCGCGGATACTCAGGGAAGCCGGCGCGGCAAAGGTGGATTTTCTCACATTCGCCTCCGGCGCGGATATGCTGAAGGCATGAAGCTAAGCCTGAAGCTAAAACCCGAGCGAATCTGTCTTGCGTTGTCCAGTGTGTGTACAGTATACCGATTATTATGACACGTAACAGAATCAGATTTTTTGTTAATATATTGATAGCGACATTAGTTCCTGCCGCGTGGCTTTTGATGTCTTTCGGCAGGGAGGCAGTATTATCCGAAAACGGGATCGGTAATCTGAGATATTTTACCGTCCTTTCAAATATAATGGAGGGCTTGGCTTCTTTGGTATGGCTGGCGGCCATGAGCGGTGGCGACAATACCTCTGATGACAATGGCATTGACGACGATAAAATAAAAAGAGCTGAACGCTTTAAATATATAGCAGCTGCGGCGGTAATGCTCACATTTGCTACAGTTGTCGGATTCTTTGGCCCTCTGTACGGATACGGAATGATGTTTGATGGAGCTAATCTGTACTTTCATCTGATAATTCCTGTAATTGCTGCAGCAGAATTTGTTTTCCTGAGTGACGGGGAGTTCACTGTTAAAGACAATAATCTGGTTGTAATCCCGCCTCTTGTTTATGGCATAGTATACTTAATAAATGTGCTGATCAATGGCAGAGAAAACGGCGACTGGTACTGGTTCCTTGCATGGGGGTATCCGGCGGGGATACTGATTTTTGCATGTATATGTCTGGCAACATGGCTGCTGGCATTTATAATGAGAAAGCTCCAGAGATCCATAAGGATTAAATTACAGCGCTTCTCCCCTGCCGCCAGCCTGGGATCTTCCGCAGGATCTTCTCCATACTCACAGAGCCAGCCCGCAGGCATGTGATTGAACACATATACTGCCGCCGGTCCGGCGAAGAA
>JAFRGH010000183.1 GCA_017433945.1 Mogibacterium sp.
AAACATCACGAGTTCAACATAATCATGGAATATCATATGGGTGTACAGAGAGAAACTCTGAAAGAAACCTCCATATAACATTTTCCATATAATACCTAAGACAATATGACGGGAGCGACGGAATGGGCCGTTGCTTCCGTTATTTTTTGCTATAATAAGATGATGGACGTGAGGAAATACAAGGCTTCGATTGACTTTAGCGATTTAGCGTGGTAAAGTGGTGAAGCAAATCAAGACTTGTATAATTTTTGGAGAAACAAATGCAGTATGATGAGAATGTGCTGACACGCACGGAACGCAGGATATTTGCGCTGAGGACGCTGTACAGCAGGGCAGGATACCGCTCATACAGAATGAGAAAGTTCGAGGACTACGACCTTTACAGCCGTAACAAGGACTTCCTGCTTTCAGACAGGGTAATCACCTTTACGGATACAAACGGCAGACTCAAAGCTCTGAAACCTGACGTAACACTGTCGATAGTAAAAAACGTCGAAGATAAGCCTGCATCCCTTAACAGGCTTTTTTATGATGAGAATGTCTACAGAGTATCCGGCAGCACGGGAACCTTCCGCGAGATCATGCAGATGGGGCTGGAGTGCATAGGAGATGCCGGAAATCCTGCAGCAGCAGAAGTAATAGACCTTGCTGAAAAAAGCCTGGCTCTGGTAGCCGAGGACTACGATTATATACTCAGAGTCTCGGATATAGACATTCTTACACTCCTTATTGACGGAATGTCGGACTCGGGTTCTGTAAGAAGTGAGCTGCTGAGGCTGGTAAGTGCCAAGAATCTTCATGGTATAGAAAGCCTCTGCGCCGAAAATGATATCCCGGCGGAGAAGTGCGGCACACTTACTGATCTGCTCAGACTGTATGGCACTCCGCTCGAAGTTATGCCTGAGATAGAGCAGATATGTAAAGGTACCGAAGCTGAAGAGGAGGTCAGTGAGCTGGCAGACGTGCTGAAAGGACTCTACCCTGATGGTACGGAGAAAACAGAACGTAAAATCGTGCTGGATTTCTCTATCGTAGGCGATACCAATTACTACAATGGAATGGCTTTCGAAGGCTATATTGACGGCATACCTGAATGTGTGCTTATCGGCGGCAGATATGACAAGCTGATGCGCAGGATGAAGAAAAGATCGAGAGCCATCGGCTTTGCGATATACATGGATACGCTCGGCATGCTGGGAAGGACAGCGGGCGACAGAGCAATAGAGAACTTCTACGAAAGGTAACAGACAGCAAGAGGAAAGAGATTTGGGAACTATAATCAATGTAGCCCTTCCGAAAGGAAGGCTGGGCGAAAAAGTATATAAGATGTTTGAGGCTGCAGGCTACGGCTGTGATGACATTTTCAACGGCCGTAAGCTTGTGTTCGAGAATCTGGATGCAGGAATCAGGTATTTCTGGGTGAAGCCGTCCGATGTTCCTATCTATGTGGAGCGCGGCGCGGCTGATGTGGGAGCATGCGGCAGGGATATCCTGCTCGAGTATGAGCCTAATGTTTATGAACTCAAAGATCTCGGTACGGGCATCTGCCGCATGGTGGTGGCCGCGCCGAAAGGATTCAAAGATGAATCCGAATATCCTCTGAGGGTAGCTACAAAGTTCGTGAACATTGCTCAGGACTATTATTCCTCAAAAGGCAGGGACATAGACATTATAAAGCTGAATGGTTCAATAGAGATAGCGCCTATACTTGGTCTCTCTGACGTGATCGTCGATCTGGTCGAGACCGGCAATACGCTGAAAGCAAACGATCTGGAGGTTTACGAAGAGATAATGGATATCAGTACCCGCCTGATCACAAACAAATCCGGCTATAACTTCAAAAGTGCAGCCATCAACAGGCTGCTTGAAAGACTGTAACAGGGATAGATATGATAAAGATTCTGAATTTTGCCGAATTGACGGCTGATGAAGTATTTGCAAGGAATGAGCCGACTGCAGATGTGTCGGACATCGTTACCTCAATAATAAAAGATGTAAGGGAGAACGGTGATGAGGCCGTGATCCGCTATGCCGCCAGGTTTGACGGCATCGATCCTGAAGGCTTTGTTCTCGAACTCAGCAGTGCAGAGAAAATCGAGGCTGTCAGCAGTCTCGATAAAACTGACCCGGGGCTGACGGATGTGCTGAGAAAAGCAGCGTCAAATATTGCCGGTTTCTGCAGAAAACAGCTCAGAGAGGGTTTTGTTATAGAGGACGGACCGGGAAAAATGACCGGACAGAAGGTGATACCTCTGGAGCGGGCAGGCATCTATGTGCCGGGCGGAACGGCTGCGTATCCTTCGACAGTACTTATGGACTCGATACCGGCACTCACTGCCGGCTGCAGGGAGATCATTATGACGACTCCGCCGAATGCTGACGGCAGCATAGAACCGGCAGTCATCGCCGCAGCTGTCATCGCACAGGAGACCGTGCCGGGAGCAGGCAGCGTCCGCATATTCAGAACAGGCGGTGCCCAGGCGGTAGCAGCCCTGGCATACGGTACGGAATCGATCCCTGCTGTAGACAAAATAGTGGGGCCGGGCAACGCATTCGTAGCCGAGGCGAAGCGCCAGGTCTTCGGAAAGGTCGCTATAGACATGATAGCAGGTCCAAGTGAGATACTTGTTGTGTCTGACGGAAAGAGCGACCCTGATGTGGTGGCGGCAGACATGCTTTCGCAGGCAGAGCACGACAAAAATGCGAGCGCGGTGCTCGTGACAGATTCAGCAGAACTTGCAAATGCTGTTGCGGAGTCGCTAGAGATGCAGCTTCGCAGCCTGGAACGTGAGGAGATAGCGCGTGCCTCCATAGAAAATAACGGAAAGATCATAATTGCAGCGGACATACTGCAGGCAGTGGATATAGCAAATGAGATCGCGCCTGAGCACCTTGAGCTCTGTGTGGATGACCCGTTCGAACTGCTGGGCAGTGTGAAGAATGCAGGCTCGGTCTTCCTCGGACGCAGCTGTCCTGAGGCTCTCGGAGACTATTTTGCCGGCCCTAATCACACACTGCCGACGAGCGGCACGGCGAGGTTCTCGAGCCCGCTCTCTGTGGAAGATTTTGTAAAAACGATGCAATTCATACATTACACGGACAGCGCTCTGGCTGAGGTCGCTGAGGACATAGCAGCCTTTGCACAAAAGGAAGGGCTGACCGGACACGCGAGGAGCGTGCTGATACGTTCCGAAAAAGGGTAAAAAGAAAGGACTGTTATGAGCAGGTTTTTAAGCAACAAATACGCTTCACTCGAGCCGTACACACCGGGCGAACAGCCTAAGACAAGAGTGCTCACGAAGCTGAATACAAATGAATCACCGTTCCCGCCTATGCCTGAGGTGGTAGAGGCAGTAAAAAAGGAGGCTGAGATACTTCAGCTGTATCCGGATCCTGACAGCACCGTGCTTCGCAAGGCACTGGCGAAACGTTTCGAAGTTGATCCCGACATGATAATATGCAACAACGGATCCGACGAAACTCTGTATTTCGCTTTTCTCGCGTACTGCGACGG
>JAFRGH010000184.1 GCA_017433945.1 Mogibacterium sp.
GTTTATCGCCATTGCTCCGCCGTTGGCCGCAGTTGCGTGGAACCAGACGAAGCCCTTGCTGACAGACGATTTGCGTTTAATTATTTCTGAAGTATTGTCCTTGTCCTTCATAATGAGTTTATCCCCCCTATACCCCTTGAGCTTTTCAAACGATGCTTATTATACATAATGCCGAATACAGTATGAACCCGTCATAATTAAGGACAATCCGACAAAAATAATGAATATTAATTATAATGAACAAAAATAAACAGAAAATATTGTAAAATCACCCCATAATATGCGCCGTTGACTCACGGGCGGAAGCACGTAAGGAGGAAGTATGAAACACGATATCAGATCGATCATTTCGCAGATGACTCTGGAGGAAAAGGCAGGGCTCTGTTCAGGCTTTGATTTCTGGCATTTCAAAGGGGTCGAAAGGCTCGGAGTGCCGGGAATAATGGTAAGTGACGGCCCTCACGGACTGCGCAAGCAGGACGAGGAGGGGGATCATCTCGGAATAAACGACAGCATCAAGGCTGTATGCTTCCCGCCTGCTGTACTCTCAGCATGCTCCTTTGATACAGAGCTTATGGAAAAGGTAGGGGATGCCATCGGCATTGAGGCACAGGCTACAGATCTGGCTGTCGTGCTCGGCCCGGGAGTGAACATGAAGAGATCGCCGCTCTGCGGACGCAATTTCGAGTATTTTTCAGAGGATCCGTATCTCGCCGGCGAGATAGCGACCGCGTTCATCAAAGGCGTGCAGAAGCATCACATCGGAACATCGATCAAGCATTTCGCGGCCAACAATCAGGAAACGAACAGGATGACATGTTCATCCGATGTTGACGAGAGGACGCTCAGAGAGATATATCTTCCGGCATTTGAGAAGGCTGTAAAGGAGGCTCAGCCATATACCGTGATGTGTTCCTACAACAAGCTGAACGGAACAGTTGCATCCGAGAATGAATGGCTTCTTACTAAGGTCCTCAGGGATGAGTGGGGCTTCAAGGGCATGGTAATGTCCGACTGGGGAGCCGTGAACGAAAGGGTACCGGGGCTCAAGGCCGGTCTCGAGGTCGAGATGCCTGCCTCAGGAGGCATCACTGACGTGGAGATCGTCGAAGCTGTCAGGGACGGAAGCCTTGATGAGGCTGTGCTTGACAGAGCTGCCGAGAGGAGACTGAATCTCGTATTCACCTGGGAGGAGAACAGGGAAGAGCACGCTTTCGATAAGGAAGGCGATCACGAGCTGGCAAGACATGCGGCGGAGCAGTCTATGGTGCTGCTTAAAAATGACGGGATACTGCCGCTTGGTAAAAATGAGAAGGTACTGTTTGTAGGCGAATACGCTGTGAAACCGCGCTATCAGGGCGGCGGCAGTTCTCACATCAACAGCTTTAAGGTGTCTGACGCATTCTCTGCGGCAGAAAAGCTGGGAAACGTAAGATATGTAAAGGGTTTCTCGGGCAAGGACGACATATACGAAGAGGAGCTGGCGAGGGAGGCGCTCGCGGCCGCTGCGGAGGCAGACAAGGTGGTTGTGTTCGCGGGGCTGCCTGACAGCTTTGAATCGGAGGGCTATGACAGAGATCACATGGACATGCCTTCATGCCAGAACAGGCTGATCGAAGAGCTTGCCGCAGTCAACAGCAATATAGCTGCCGTGCTCCATAACGGCGCTCCGGTGACGTTGCCGTGGTTTGACAGTGTAAAGGGACTGCTCGAAGCCTATCTCGGCGGACAGGCAGGCGGCGCGGCGGCTGCCAATATACTGTTCGGCAAGGTCAATCCGAGCGGAAAGCTGGCTGAATCGTGGCCTCTTAAGCTCGCGGACAACCCGGCACATCTCAATTTTGGCGGCAAGAGAAATGTAGAGTATCACGAAGGCATTTTCATCGGCTACCGCTATTACGACAAAAAGGAAATGGAGGTCAGATTCCCGTTTGGCTACGGACTGTCATATACAAGCTTTGAATACAGCGATCTCAGGCTCGATTCGGATAAGATGACAGACGGCGGCAGCCTCAAGGTTTCCGTTGATGTAACGAACACGGGCAGTTCGGCAGGCAGTGAGATCGTGCAGTTCTATGTAAGCGATCTGTCCAGCAAGGTCCAGCGCCCTGTCAGAGAGCTCAAGGGCTTCGGCAAGGTATATCTCGAGCCGGGTGAAACAAAAACTGTTAGCGCTGTATTGGACGAGCGCGCGTTCTCGTGGTATTCGATCGAGTTAGCGGACTGGTACGCTTATCCGGGAGAATATGAGATCGCGGCAGGAGCTTCGTCGAGAGATATAAGGCTGACGGCAAGGGTCTGCTATGAGACAGAGAGAAGGCTGCCTGCGGTGATAGACTACAACACAAGTATCGGCGACCTCATGGAGGATGAGAGGACAAGACCTCTCGGAGAGCTGATAGCGCGCAAGATGGATGCTTTCTTCGGTGCGGATGACGGAGGGGGAATGAACTCAGACGGTGATGAGGACTCTGACAATGGATTCGACGCGGCAGCGGCTGCAGCCATCGCAGCATCACAGCCTCTTCGCAGCGTTGTGAGCTTCGGCATACTGTCGAGAGACGAGCTCGATGAGCTGATCGCAAAATATAAATGATGCTGTAATACACTGATGAGCGAGGAATCATATCGTTACAGCGGCTTTGCAGCAACAACTTATTCCCGGAGAAACAGAAACGTGAAAAAGACCGTCAGGAATAAAAACACTTATGCTAAGAATACAATGCTTGTACTCGAGTTCTGCGTCAATCTTGCGAGGTGCATGGTCGTATGCGGAGCCAATCTCGAGCGCGTAGAGCTGGCGATGGCGCTCATATGCGGCGCTTACGACATGACAGATGTAAGCATATTTTTGCTGAGCTCGCATATATCGCTGAGCGCGAAGGATGCTGACGGGCGTTATATATCAAGACAGGTGACGATCCCGCCGGCGGCTATACACCTTGAAAGGCTCAAGAGGGTCAACCGACTCTCTTATACGGTAGTAAGGGAAAAGCCTGAGCCTGCCGTGCTGCAGCAGATGCTTGATGAGGCCTGGGATGCAAGAGACTACCCTGACTGGGCTCTCGCTGCGGGACAGACCTGCGCGATTATCTGCCTGAGTCTCATTTTCGGAGGAGGCCCGGCAGAGATCATAATTGCGGGGCTTCTGACCCTTGCTCTGAGATTTGTGAGCAGACTGATGGGCCGCGCCGATATGAACAGGCTCGTGACAAGCGCGCTTACGATGTCGCTTGCGACATTTGTCATAATGCTTCTTACTGCATTTCACATAACGGTAAAGCCGGCAGTTCTAATCATAACGATATCCATGATATATCTGCCCGGTATACCGCTGGTCAATGCTGTAAGGAATCTTATTTGCGATCATGAGATGAACGGCGTGCTGCAGCTGATGAAGGTCATCATCGAGACAGCGGCTCTCGCGGCAGGAATATACGCAGCGGTGTTTGTGTTCAGAGGGGATGCGGGTCTTGCTGACAAGGTGATCACTCCGCTTAGTGATCCGGTGCTTCTGGTCATACTGTCGTTCTTTGCTTCGGCCGGGTTCGGGATGGTGTTTGAGATACCGCCGCACGATTTGTGGCGCGCGGGCATTGGAGGCGTGCTGACGAGATTAGTGCTTATATTTCTGCCGGGATACGTTTCCTACAGGCTGATTTATACAGGAGCAGCGGCGCTGACCGCGGCCCTTTACGCAGAATATCTCGCGTCGAAGCGCAAGGATCCGTCAACGTATTTTGTGTATCCGGCGATCATACCGCTGATACCGGGCGATATGTTCTTTCACGCGATACTGGGATCGATATACGGCAACTGGGACATGGCTGCGAGCAACGGATCAGGCTGCGTAATCGCACTGCTCGGAATGAGCATAGGCTTCGTTCTGAGCTCTTCGGCCGCACACTACATGCGAAAGTTCAGGAACAGCATACACATAAACCGCATCCACATCAGCGGCAAAAAGCTCGGCGTGAATATCAGAGAAATCAAGCCTTTTAACAGGTCAGCAGAAAAATAGAGGCGGCTTTCGTCAATTTACGTCAAGCTTCGTCATCTTTCGTCATCTTACGTCAATTTACGTCAAGCTTCGTCAATTTACGTCAATTTACGTCA
>JAFRGH010000185.1 GCA_017433945.1 Mogibacterium sp.
AAGGATACTGACCTCAGATACCGCCAGAGATACGTAGACCTCATCATGAACGAGGACGTAAGAGAAACGTTCATGAAGCGCGCGAAGATCATCAGCACCATGCGCAAGGTCCTCGAAGAGGATTACGACATGATCGAGGTCGAGACTCCTGTACTCGGCAACATCGCGGGCGGTGCTGCCGCAAGGCCTTTCTGGACGCACCACAACACCCTTGATATAGACATGACGCTGAGGATCTCCCTCGAGCTTCACCTCAAGAGGCTCATCGTCGGCGGACTCGACGGCGTATACGAGATCGGCAAGGTGTTCAGGAACGAGGGCATGGACAGGAACCACAGCCCTGAGTTCACCTCGATGGAGGCATACAAGGCCTATGTCAACCTCGAGACCATGATGGATCTCATGGAGCAGGTGACTTATAAATGCGCCATGGCAGTAAACGGCACACCTATCGTCAAATACGGCGACAAGGAATTCGATGTGACGCCGCCATGGAGAAAGATCGACATGACACAGGCTGTCATCGATGCGACAGGCATCCCGTTCGACAAAATCGACAGTGATGAAGAGGCTATCGAGGCAGCTAAGAAATACGGAATGAATTTTGAGAACGAGGCAGACTGGTCGAGAGGCACGATCATCGCCGAAAGGTTCGAGGACTACTGCGAGGATATCCCGGGATTCCTCGACGGACCGTGCTTCGTATGCGGACATCCGCTCGAGGTATCGCCTCTCGCGAAAAAAGACCCTAAGGACCCTCGCATCACGCGCAGGTTCGAGTCGTACATAAACGGCTGGGAAATGTCGAACGCGTTCTCCGAGCTCAACGACCCTATCGATCAGTACGAGAGATTCGCTGAGCAGCAGAGACAGCTCGACCTCGGCATAGATGACGAGGCACATCCTATGGATACTGATTTTGTCAACGCACTCGAGGTCGGAATGCCACCTACAGGCGGCATCGGCATAGGCGTGGACAGACTCGTCATGCTGCTGACCGACAGCGCGACGATCAGAGACGTCCAGCTCTTCCCTGTAATGAAGCCGGA
This sequence comes from Mogibacterium sp., assembly GCA_017433945.1. Classification (GTDB taxonomy): domain Bacteria; phylum Bacillota; class Clostridia; order Peptostreptococcales; family Anaerovoracaceae; genus Crickella. The sequence goes on from JAFRGH010000185.1 coordinate 1,050, forward strand.
AGGCAAGGGCGGAGCTCCTAAGAAGGAGACAGTAAAGATCGACATGAGCAAGGTCGAGATCGAGCCGCTCTACGAAGAGCTCGTTGACTTCGAGACATTCAGCAAGAGCGATTTCAGAGCGGTAAAGATCAAGAGCTGCGAGGCTGTCAAGAAATCCGACAAGCTCCTCAAATTCGTCCTGAACGACGGAACAGGCGAGGACAGAGTGATCCTCTCGGGTATCCATCATTACTATGAACCTGAGGAACTCGTAGGCAGGACAGCAGTTGCTATCGTCAATCTGCCGCCGAGAAAGATGATGGGAGAGTATTCAAACGGCATGCTCCTCAGCGCAGTCAACAACTATGACGGCGAGGAAATGCTCAACCTCCTCCTCGTAGACGACAGGATCCCGGCAGGCGCAAAGCTGTACTAGATGTGAGGTGCCGCGCAGCGGCGGAGCCCTGACATCAATTATAAGTAAAAATCGAGGCATTATTTGCATAAAACAAGCAGATAATGCCTGTTTTTAGATACAATAGAGCTAAAAGAAAGGCTTGGTAAGATGAATTCGACCATACTGTATCATGCGAGCAAACAGATAGTAAGTGCCCCGGAAATCAGGATAACAAGGTATACTAAAGATTTCTCATGGGGATTTTATTGCTGCATGCAGAAATGGTGAACATCATACATATGACATGGTACAAAATTCCTGAGGGCGATTTCGATCCGGCTGCAGGCAGCCCTTACAGTATTCCGTCTGTTCAGGATGTCGGCAGGCTCTACTCAATAATAATTCAGGATTGTGCAGAACCGGATGAAGAGGATGCAGAACTGATAAAGGTATTCAAATCATCACTGAGCGATCTGATATCCAACTTCAGATCGGATCTTTACTATCAGAATCCAAGCTACCTCGAAGAATCCTATAAGGCAGGATACTTGCTTGACTTATGAATTACGAATGAAGCCGGAGCAAAGCTGTACTGATCCGGCGGCAGCCATGAGCTGCTGATTTGTGAGGAGAATAATACGATGAAAAAGAAGCTTAGTAAATACATGCTGATTCTGACTGCGCTTATTATGGCGCTGGCGCTGGCCGCCTGCAATGCAGGGGATAACAGCGGCGCGCAGGACAGTGAGGAAAGCGCGGCTGATAAACCGGGTATTGATTATATGGTGCTTGTCAACAAGCTCAACGCACTGCCGGATGGCTGGGAGGATTCCATTGAAACGATCACATTCACCAACACTGCGGGCTGGGATGTAGAGGTGGAAAAGAAGACCTATGAAGCCTATCTTGAACTTAAAGAGGAGCTTGAGAAGGACGGCATATACGTAGATCTCGATTCCGGAAGGCGGAGTGTTGCCGAGCAGCAGAGGATCATGGATGAATTCACGGAGGAATACGGCGCCGACTATGCGAAAAAGATAGTTGCCCGGCCCGGCTATTCGGAGCATCATACAGGGCTGGCGCTCGATCTGTACCTGATCATTGACGGCAAAAATGTCACTGAGAACGAAGAAATGGTAAAGTATCCTGAGATATGGGCAGCGATACATGAAAAGCTTGCATCGCACGGATTCATTCTCCGTTTTCTCGAAGACAAAGAGCATATCACAGGTTATGCGTATGAGCCATGGCATATCCGCTATATAGACGACCCTGATAAAGCAGCGGAGATAATGTCAAAGGGGATCACGCTGGAGGGATACCTCGGCGCGGTCAGGGAGACCGATGTGGAGGTAGACTACGGCAGATCAGAGCTTTATTCCGCAGACGAGCTTAAGGAGGCTGCCATCCAGATAAAATGCGATTTTGCGTCATGGAAGGACTGTGAGCTGCACAGCCTGAAATACTGCGGAGATGAATGCAATACACAGGAGAATATAAATTGGCTCAATTCCCTGAATGAAGGCGCAGGATATACACAGGTCTGTGAATTTACAGGAGATTTCCATACCGGTGCCAATGCTGAAGGAGCATGGAAGCCTGATGAGGACTACGATGATTACCAGTGGTGGCTGGCACGTACAGAAGACGGCGGATGGGAAATCGTAAGCACAGGCTACTGAACTCTTTGATACAGACGCGATCTACAGAAACGCAGATCGCGCCTTTTTGTATTGCGGTGATCCTCTTTGTATTTGTGATTGTATACAAGGACTATAGCGAAAAAGATAATGGTTATGCTCATGGCTCTGGTAATGACAGTGACCTACATGCCGGCCGCTGCCTTTGCGGAGCCTATACCTGAGCAGAATGCAGCACAGACAGATACACAGACCGAAGCTGCTGAAACATCAGATACAGGCTCCGGCACTGAAGAGAAATCTGGATCAGAGGATGAGCCGGCGGTTTCGGATGCCGAAAAAGCGGCTGTCGACGAAACCGAAGCCTTTGCGCGCGAAGCGAATATAGATGATGTTATCATCAGTGTCGAGGCGGAGCCGGGCGTATTCCCTGCCGACGCGAGCTTGTAGCAGATAAGGTAAATAAAACAGATGAAGATAGGGCATCCGAGGCGGTAGATGCAGTCCGTCCGGATGCTTTTAAGGGTATGGATCAAAAGTGCGAAAAAATGCGATTTTTATTTCTGGGATAACATGGCCAACCATTGTAGAATATATATAGCAGGTTGATAAGAGCGTCAGGACGGCGAAATCTATCCCCGGAGACTGTGCCTTGCGAGAACGCAGGAGCGGTCAAAGAGGAGGATGTTTCATGAGTGATTATGAGATTCTCATGATCGTTTTTACGGTCATGCTGATAATAATTACGGCAATGAAATAACCGTCCTTGGCTACCACCCATCGGACGGTTATTTATAATTTTATAAATAACTATTCATAAGAGATAGGGGTCGTCGTCTGTAAAGACGCTCTCCCTGCAAATAATATAGCAATAATAACCAGCTGAGTCAAGTTAAACCCGGACGTATATGAGTCATTGGGGACGGTTCCTTTTGACTCACTTGCCACTGTCTGCTGTATTGTAAAGCCGGAGCAAAGTCCTCTGCAGCTTTGTCGGGAGAATGCTCACGCGCTATATTTACTTTTGCAGTATTTGATGAATGTCCGCACGAGTAATGTTGTCTCTGACGAAGGAAGAGATGCTATACCGATCGTTCTGAACTGGCGGGGCTCAAGCGGTATACGTGCAAGCTCAAAGCTTGAGGTACGTATCATCATTTCTGGCATCAGAGCGATCCCCATTCCCTGAGAGACAACACCCATCACGGAGATATCGTCATCAAGGATGAACCGGGTCTGGGGCCTTATGCCTGCAGTCCTGAATATCTGCTGTACATCATGATCTGATCCGCTGAACTGGGATATCAGGGGAAATTCATTCAGTCTTTTCAGCTCAAGAGAAGCAGCACCGGCCAGCTCGTGAGATACAGAAGCGATAGCGAACATTTCATCGTGAAACAACGGATGAAACGCGAGCGCGTCATTCTCCGTTCCGCTGAGGAATCCGCAGTCGAGCCGGTCACTGAGTATTCTTTGTTCAATCTCTCTATACGGCCCGTTTACCAGCTCTATGCTGACATCCGGATACTGAGCTTGAAAATCTCTTATGATGCCGGCCATATGAATAGCTGTGAAGCTGGTAAAGCTGCCTATGCGAAGCTTGCCTGCTACACGCTTGGTGAGGGCATCCATCATCTGATCAAGAGCATGCTGTCTGCTGACAAGCTGCTGTATATATGGAATCAGCTTTTTCCCGTTCGCGGTGAGAGTGACACCAGTTTTGCTGCGGTGAAACAGCAGACATCCTGCCTCGCGCTCCATCGCGGCGACTGCGTGGCTCACTCCGGACTGTGTATAGCTCAGAGCTTCCGCGGCAAGAGTTATGTTTCCGAGCTCCGCGACCTTAAGGAATATCTCATATCTGTTCTGTGAAGTGTTCATAAGCGCAGCCCTTCCTTATTCGACGTTTTCCTGTCCGGACCCTGTATCCATTACTGACAGTAATGTTACACATTAATAAAATGAGCTTTTATAATGTCTCGCGACAAGTATAATTCAAACCGGATCGACAATCAATCCGCGCAAAAATATTTGAATGGAGGATACTTTGATGCCGGGAATAGGAACACTGATAGATATGTCCGGAATAGTCGCTGGAGGAATGACAGCAATCGCGTTCGGCAGACTCTTTTCCGAAAAAATGAAAGAAATGATGATGACAGTATGCGGAATATCCGTGTTTGTGATCGGTATCACCGGAATAATGCAGGGAATGATCACTGTAGAGGGCGGCTCTGTTTCGGTCAATGGCTCTGTAGCCTTGCTTATCAGTCTGGCGCTTGGCACTGTTATCGGAGAGCTGATAGGTATAGAGGACAGGATCGATCTGTTCGGCAAAAGAATTGAAGAAAAGATCAGGCCCGAAAGCGGCGTAAGCATAGCTGACGGATTTGTAAGGGCGTCGCTCGTAGTCGGAATAGGCGCGCTCGCGGTGATGGGGCCGATAACAGAGGGCATTTACGGAGACCATTCGCTGCTGATCGCAAAGTCTGTGTTTGATTTTGTCATTATCATGATACTGACCATCCCGTATGGCAAGGGCTGCCTGCTCGCGTCAGTGTCTGTTGGAATAATACAGGGTACAATAACCGTCACAGCATGCCAGGCGAAAGCATTTCTGACAGAAGCCGCTCTTGCAAGCCTTACAACAACAGTTTCTGTCCTGATAATGTTTATGGGCATCAATCTCATATGGAATAAAAAAATAATAGTGGAGAATATGCTCCCTATTATAGTTATCG
>JAFRGH010000186.1 GCA_017433945.1 Mogibacterium sp.
ATACACCTCTTGCATAGGAAGGAGACCGATTTAATCTGATTCTATCGCCATCCATGCATGAAAAGAGCACCCCGGATTTGTCCAGGATGCTCATTCTCAGAAGCTCTCATTTGCAATCGATGTAACTGCTTTTAAATCTCTGATTGCAGCTCTGCCTTATGCCTCGACTACCTCGAAGATATTGTCTTCGGTCTCGCCGAAGGATTCGAGTCTGGTCATGATGCCTTTGACGGCTCTTTCGGAATATTCCTTTGCCTCGTCCTTATCGAAGGTGTTGATGAAGCATTTCTCCTTGGTGGAAACCGAAGCTACATAACCTGTCTCGTTGCTGTATTTGTTAGTCCATTTGATCTTAACCATTGCTGAATTATCTCCTTTTCTAATAATGTAATTATTCTAAATAATGTGCTTAGTGTGAAATTTGTGATTGTTTTGTGAAGATTAAGTATACAAGAGCTATAATAGTCTATTTCGCAATAGATTTCAAGTGCTTATTTCAGTCTTTTCGCGTCCCCGTTGTCTCACTGTACTTCGGTCTTTTCGGCGCATTCGAAGTGCTGGTAGTCCTTGTCGCCTTCCCAGTCTCCGCCCCAGGTGAAGCCGTATTTTTTGAAGGTCTCCACACATATATCGCCGTCCGCAAGCATGTGGTTCTGAGTAGTCGCCTTTGATCGGTCGAGATATTTCTCGGCATCAGGGCCGCCTGAGGTCCCGTCCGCGAATACATAAGGGTTCTCGACCGGGTTCAGGTCTATCGCAAATCCCAGCGCGTGATTCGAAAGAGCGTCAGGATTGTTTGATGCAGCCCTGTAGTTGAAGGCTGATGTGTTGTCGTCATATATAGACTGATCGTCAGACTCAGTGTCACGGTCATCGTCAGTTTCGACCAGGTCGTAATAATTGTCTACCCTGACCATCTTTTTTATCTGGTATGAGGCTCCGTACAGCTCCCTGAATATGGAGACCACATCATCAGCGCAGGCCGCGTTCACCACCATCTCGCCCATGCATGTGTCGCCGTCGTAGTTTACATAGAGCAGGCGCAGATATCTGAGCTCCTCACGCCTGATCCTGCCGTCCTCCTTGAAGGACTTGCCCTTCATTTCTTCGAAAATCTCGTCCGGAATCTCAAATGAGCCGAAATACGCATCGTACGCGTCATGACCGCTCTCCGGCGAGACCTCGCTCAGAACCGTGCCGACCTCTATTGCCAGCGGATCGACAGCTTTTTCGTCTGAGGAGCATGCTGTAAAGGTCACAGCCAAGCATACAGATACTGCAAGCAGAGCTGTCAGCGCTGATCTTTTTTTCAACTCATGAATGCCTTTGTTCATATATCAGATCTCCATTTTGATATCTGCTGTATTGACAGCTACATGTTTTCAACCATATATATTACGATGTTCGCGCAGTTGATCGCGGCTTCTTTTTCGAAGACCTTGTAGTCCACAAGCTCTGTCTCGTCGACCTTGTCAGAGATAGCTCTGATGACTACATACGGCGTATCATTCAAAAAGCACATCTGTCCTATGGCAGCGCCTTCCATTTCGCAGCACAAGCCGCCGAATTCTGATGTTATCTTGTCTTTTTGCTTTTTCTCGGAAATGAACTGGTCGCCGGTGCATACTCTGCCCTCAAAGACCTTGACATCAGGAGCGGCCTTTTTCACAGCCTCTGTGGCTGCAGCTCTGAGATCTTCATCCGCCGGGAAGGCGTAATGCTCCGTATACGGCACCTCTCCTTTATCGAAACCGAGGTATGTGACATCAAAGTCGTGCTGAACGGTATCGACCGATACGACGATATCGCCTATATCGATGTCATTATCAAGCGATCCGGCAACTCCGGTATTTATTATCCTGGTGCAGCCAAAATCATTGATCAGAGTATTCGCGCATACTCCGGCATTGACCTTGCCCATTCCGCATTTGATGATGACAATGTTCTTATCACCTATACGGCCTTCGCAGTATTCCATTCCGGCTATATTGACTGTGTTTGTGATGTCAGCCTTTTCCTTAAGAGTATCGACCTCGACATTCATAGCGCCTATGATGCCTACAGCGTCCTTCGGCTCCTCCTTCGAGCCGGCTGCGCCGTTCTGCCCGCAGCCCGTCAGCGCGCAGGCAGTGATAAGCATTATGATGCTGATAAAAACAAAGCTTCTTTTTACTGAGTCTACCATTTCTTTTATCCTTAATTTTTATCTGAGAAATACCTGCAATCCCGTTTCAGTCGACAATTACCCTTATTTACCCGTATTTACCCTTGATTACCATTAACCGCCTGCTATTTCCACGCGCCGAGCGCCTTGCTCAGTGTCACGATAAAGTCCTGAACATTGGTGATTATGCCCTTCGCGCTGAGGCTGCCTCTGTCGGCGAGCTTGTTCACAGTGAACTCCGCGATGTCGACACAGTAGAAATTGACAGGTCTGACAGTACCGTCGCTCAGCACTCTGTACGAAGGTGTCATGTTTC
>JAFRGH010000187.1 GCA_017433945.1 Mogibacterium sp.
AAGGATCACGAGCTGAGCGATGCTACTACCATCGGCCTCAAGGGATCCCCTACAAATATCTATAAGTCCTTCGCGCCTCCTGTCAATGGCGCCGGCATGATGCTGGAAGGCTCGGGCAAGGAAACCACCGACAAGCTTGCTCACATGCTGACAAGCAAGCACATCATTTAGGAAGGGAGGACTGACATGGCTTACAACAGTGCAGATATCGCTGCTTTCAAGAACGTATGGGTATTCTGTGAGCAGCGTCAGGGCACAATGATGCCTACAACTTTTGAACTTATCTCCGAGGGCCGCAAGCTTGCAGACGAGCTCGGCGTAGAGCTCTGCGGAATACTGCTCGGCGAGGACGTCGACGGCATCGCAGCGGAACTCGGAGGATACGGCGCAGACAGGGTCTATGTTTACAACAGCCCTCTGCTCAAACACTATACAACAGACGCTTATACAAAGGTAATCGTGGACGCGGTCGAGGAATTCAAGCCTGAGATCATGATCTACGGAGCGTCCAATATCGGACGCGATCTGGCTCCGAGGTGCGCTGCGAGGCTCCACACAGGACTCTGTGCGGACTGCACACATCTGGACGTAGATCTGAACGGATACATCGAGTTCCTCAAATCAGGATCGAACCTCGATGTCGAAAACACCAATTTTGAGACAAAGATGTTCGATGTGAACACCAACCTCAAGATGACACGTCCGGCATTCGGCGGACACCTGATGGCAACCATCGTATGCCCGAGATTCCGCCCTGCAATGGCAACGGTACGTCCGGGCGTAATGAAGAAGAGAGCTTTCGACGAGGAAGGCATGAAGAAGGTCGAGATCGTACATCCTGATTTCGAGCTGACCGAGGCTGATGTCCATACAGAGGTCGTCGAGGTCGTCAAGGCAGCAAAGAAGATCGTCGATCTTATCGGCGCAGAGTACATCGTATCTGTCGGACGCGATATCGCGAAGGATGTTGAAGGCGGAATAAAGCTCGCTGAAGAGCTCGCTGATCTCCTGGGCGGCGTCGTAGGTTCATCCCGTGCGGTAGTTGACGCAGGATGGATAAGCGCGGATCACCAGGTAGGACAGACCGGCAAGACCGTTCATCCTAAGGTATATATCGCTCTCGGTATCTCCGGAGCTATCCAGCACAAGGCAGGAATGCAGGAATCCGAGTATATTATTGCGATCAACAAGGATGAGAACGCTCCTATGTTCGAGATCGCTGACTACGGCATCGTGGGCGACCTGTTCAAGGTAGTTCCTCTGCTTATCGAGTCGATCAAACAGGCAAAAGAGGAAGCGTAGGCAGGCACATCCTCTGAAAGGATAGGCATGCAGCTGTGAAATATGAAAAGCATGCAAACCGGATAATATATGTGTTATAAAGGAAGGGGCGGCCGCTTGGGTCGCCCCTGTTTTGGAAGTACAGAAAGAGATACAGAATGAACAAGGGGGAAACGGCATATGTCGTATAGAATATTTACTCTCAGCCCGGGATCGACTTCGACCAAGTGCGCGGTGTTTGAGGATGATAAGCTGCTGTTCAAGGAGAATATAAAGCATCCGAAGGAGGTGCTCGCGGGCTTTCCTTCGGTGAACTCACAGAGACCTTACAGAGTGGGCGTTATAATGGATAAGCTTCATGATCACGGCTTCAGACTGCGTGACATGGATGCATACGGCGCTTACTCGGGCGGACTTGAATCGACTCCGGGAGGAGTGTTTCCGGTAAACGAAAAGATGCTCGAGGATGCTTCATCGGGCAGGATAGCCGATCACCCTGCGACGCTCGGAGCGCAGATAATAGGCGAGTTCGCGGGAGCACTCGGCAAACCGGCATTTGTGGTAAATCCGCCCGATGTCGATGAACTCGACGATATTGCGAGGATATCCGGTATCAAGGGGATATACCGCGAGTCGCATGTGCATGTGCTCAATCAAAAGGAAGTGGCCATGAGGATGGCTGCGGAGCTCGGCAAGTCATACCCTGACTGCAGATTCATCGTCTGCCACGTCGGAGGCGGCCTCTCGATAGCTGCTCACAGAGACGGCAGGATGGTTGATGCCAATGATGTCGTAAACGGCGAAGGTCCTATGGCTCCGAACAGGTCGGGCTATGTGCCTCTGCTGCCGCTCGTGAAGAAATGCTTTGCGGACGGTGCGGAGTACGGCGGCATAAAAGCCATGATAGCTAAGACCGGCGGGCTCAAATCTCTGACGGGCACTGATGATATGCTCGAGATCAAGGCGAAGAGAGACGGAGGTGACAGATGGTCAGCTCTTGTATATGACGCCTTTGCCTATAACCTGGCCAAATACATAGGCTCCTATGCCTGCGTGCTTGAGGGCAGAGTGGATGCGATAATCATGACCGGAGGAGTTTCAAACGATGAGGAATTCATTGAGAACATCCGTAAATACGCCGGATGGATAGCGCCTGTGAAGGTATACGGAGGCGACTTCGAAATGGAATCGATCGCAGCCGGAGTGCTGAGAGTGATTAGAGGCGAAGAGGAGCCTAAGGAGTACACGGGCGTTCCGGTATTCAGCGGATTTGAATATGAACCGGAAACAGTATAGCATCTCTGATTTTATACCGCTAAGCTCTGATGTGTGATACAATTCAGATATTAGGATTATAATCAGATAAATGTAATCTAACAAAGGATGAATGCAGGATATGAAATCAGATAAGAGAGCAGATAAGAGGAAGAGATTCGCAGTGTCGATCCTTTCGGCGGCAATGCTGTTTACTATGGTCCCGATGATGCCGTATTCGGGCGCGGCTGCTTTTGCGGCAGACAGCACTCTTGATGAGATGGCGAGACAGTTCCGGGACAAGGACGCGGATCCGTTCGCATTCAGGGATGTAAACGCCGGGGCAGTGATCGAGGAAGGCGAGAGCTATCCTGCGGCATTTGATCTGCGTGATGTCAATGGAACGAACTATGTTACGCCGGTCAAATTACAGAATCCGTTCGGCAGCTGCTGGGGCTTTTCGGCTATTGCCGCTGCAGAGACAAGCATACTCGGCAATCCTTCGACAAGAGAGAATAATACAGCGGATACAATGGATCTTTCCGAAAAGCATCTTGTCTGGTTCGCGTATAAGCCGATCAACAATTCGGCCCATCTGCAGGACGGAGAGGGCCTGAATCCGATCAGCAGCAGCTTCAGTATTTTCAACCTCGGAGGCAAGCCTTTTTATGCCACTTCGCTCTTTGCGAGCGGAATGGGTCCGGTACATGAGGATATAGACGAGGATACCAGGGGTGAGCTTGCATATCACGGAAAAAATAGGCTGATAGATTGTCTGGAAACAAATGATGCTTATCCGGAGCGCAGCTTTCCTTCAAATAAGACGAAATTCTGCTACAGCGCTAAGGATGACTGGTCGATCGATCCGAGCTGGAGGTTCTTTTCGTCATACAGGCTCAAGGAATCATATTTGCTGCCTACCCCTTCAAAAAAGCATGGCGCGGAGAAGCAGGCCGCTATCAATGCGATCAAGGATCAGCTGAGCAACAAAAGGGCTGTTGAAATAGGCTTCTGTGCGGACACCTCGCAGCCGGGGCAGGGAAAACAGAGTGTTTACACCAAGTATCTGAGCGATAACTGGGCCCATTACACATATCTCAACAGGAGCGGTTCGGCTCCGGGCGCGAACCACGGTGTAGTCATCGTCGGCTGGGACGATAATTATCCGAAGGAAAAATTTGCGCACAGGATCAAGGGCTATTCGGATGAAGAGGCTTACGAGTTATCGACACCGGAGCATGACGGAGCATGGCTCGTCAAGAACAGCTGGGGATCAGAAACTGAAAGCTTCCCTAATAAGGGAAAAGGAAACTGGGGCCTGCTCGAGGGACAGGACAAGGCTCCGTACGAGGCAAAGACAGGAGCAAAACACACAGGCTATTTCTGGCTGTCATATGACGATAACAGCATGAAGATGATAGAGGCCCTCGATTTTGACATAAGCAATGTCAATAATGAGTACATCATATATCAGCATGATTATATGCCGGTAAGCACGGTCGACTCAGCCGCGACAACAGGTGAGGTGAAAATGGCGAACGTGTTCGAATCAGAGATGGAAACAGGCATCGAGCAGGTGACGTTCCAGACTGATTATGATAATACCGAGGTTGATTACAGGGTATATATGCTTAACAGCAGTGCGAAGGATCCTGAAGACGGAGAGCTTCTGGCTCATGGAAAGGCTTCATACAAATACGGCGGTTTTCACAAGGTCGACATACCGAAGGGCATAGTCGTGCCTCGCGGGCGCAAATTCTCAGTTGTAGTGACTGAGATTACGAGGGACGGTAAGTATGAATCCAGCATTCAGGCGTCAGTGAAAAAGAGCTATGCGGAAATCATGAATTCAAGCTATTACGCAAAGAGTGTGATAAACAAGGACGAAAGCATGCTGTATACTGACGGCGAGTGGAAAGACCTGTCAAAGCCTGAGCTTCAGAGGAGGCTGCTCGGAAGCTCTGATTATAATAAGTTCTGCATTGACAATTTTCCAATCAAGGTATATGCCAGCGATCAGACAGATCCCGACAGGATCGATCAGAAGGGTGAGGACGGAAGCTGTTTTGGAAAGGGCGCTTCAGATGAGGCGGCTGACGTGGCAGCAAGTGAGTGGAAAAAGGATAAGGATCCTAAAGGAACAAGGCTGTCTGACATTATGCTCAGAAGCAGCAAACAGACAAAGGACAGCATTACCCTTAATTGGAACAAGGTGAGCGGCGCCGCGAAATATGTCATATACGGTGCTAAAAGCGGCGCAGCACTGACAAAGGTCAGGGCTGTTGACGGCCAGGCCTCTTCATATAAAGCCGGCAAGATAAGGAGCACAAAGCTTGCAAAAGGAACTTATTATAAATTTATGATAGTTGCCCTTGACAGCCATTGGAACGTGCTGTCTTCATCCGGTCTCGTATACGTCGGAACAAAAGGCGGCAAGGCCGGCAATTATACAAAGCTGAGTGTAAGCAAGCCGGCAGGGAAGAGCCTCACACTCAAAGCAGGCAAAGCATACAGCATCAAGGCGGCCGCAAAGGGAAGCAGCGTCAGGAAAAAAGCCGCGATCAGATACGAGTCATCGGATCCGTCGGTAGCTTCAGTTGCATCCGGAGGCAGGATAAAGGCTAAATCAAAAGGCAGCTGCAGGGTGCTGGTATATTCTCAGAACGGTATCAGCAAAAGCATAAGTGTGAAGGTGAAATAATACGATCACTGATGATTTGCGAGTTTATTGACTGAGCTGCAATAAAAAAGCAAAAAAAGTATAAAAAAGCTGTCTCCGGCAGGGGATTGCCTTGTATATCATATGGAAGGACAGTTTCCCCGGGCAAAGGGGTGATCTCAAAAATAATCAGTAACGAATTTACACAGGCTGAAATATTATATGAGGAGGCATGGTCATGAAGGGTGATAAGTATCTTGAAAAGTTCGCTGTTGAAGAGGAAAAGCTGGAAAAGGTAGACGGCGGCGCGGACAAAATAATGGGCGGCAAAAAGAAAAAGAGTATCATTATTGCAGAAAATCTCGGCGGACACAAGGTGGATGATGATCTTGGTGTCCTGCTAAGACCGGCTGATAGTGATATTTAGTCAAGTACGATATAAAGCTAAATCAAGATCATCAAAAGTAATTGAGACAAAAGTAAATTAAAAAAGAAGAACAGGAGGAAATGAAATGACTGAAGATAAGATGAAAAACGGCTGCTGGAACTGGAATAATAACAGCAAGGCTCTGGATGATGAGCTGCTTGAGAATGTAGGCGGCGGAGCAGACAAGATCAAAGGCGGCAGAAGACCGAATGTTCAGAACACATTAAAGATCGACGATAGGATCGCTGATAATGGCGGAGATGATAATGATAATCTCAATATTATGGTATGATCAGGTTTTAGTAACAGCTTAAAACTGTGTAATAAAACAGGAGATGGTGTGGATGCTGTATGCAGCTATGAGCCGTCTCCTTTTCATAATTCATGAACCCTCCGGTCTTTTTTGTGGTAAAGTTAGAGGGATAGAAAAAAATGATCTCGCAGGCATACGTATAGCTTTGTAGATTTTAACATATTTAAACTGATAGTTTAAGCAATATTACAAATTAGTAATGAGAAGCCGCTGTCACGATGTGTGAAGCGCTGCGTTATATAGGATCATAGAAAGGATGCTGAAATGGCTCTGCATATAGTACTGGTCGAACCTGAGATACCGCCTAATACAGGCAATATAGCGAGAACAGCGGCTGCGACTGACAGCGTGCTGCATCTTGTCAGGCCTCTCGGATTCAGGCTGGATGAAAAAAGCCTCAGGAGAGCCGGTCTCGATTACTGGCCGTATGTAAGACTCGAGGTACATGAAAGCTTTGAACTTTTCCTTGAGAAATATGCCGGGAGGCGCATGTGGCTCTCGACTACAAAAGGCCCGAGGCTTTACACAGAGGCCGAGTTCAGAGATGAGGACATGATACTTTTCGGCAGGGAGACCGCCGGACTGCCGCGCGATTTTATAGAGGCAAACATGGATAAGGCTATACGCATACCTATGAGCCGCGACACGAGACTGAGGTCCTTCAATCTGTCGAACGCGGCGAATATAGTGCTGTTTGAGGCTCTGAGGCAGCTGGGGTTTCCGGGACTCGAGTAAGCTGCCGAATTATGGTGAAGAAGGAAGAATATCTCAAAAATGAGGAAGTAATGAATAATATAATGACAGAGGACCAGCTTGAAGAGATCAGCGGAGGTATGGTCGATCGCGACAGGATCCAAGGCAGGGGATTAAGAATGGATACAGACAGTCTGAACAAGGATTTATAGCATAGTGCTATTTTGACGGGCCGATGGCTGCACCTGCAGTGACGCAGGTGATTATGATGGCTGCGCCTGCAATACCGGCAGGGGAGAGGGTCTCTCCCAGCAGGAAAAATGAGAATACTGCTGTCATGACAGGGCAGAGACTCTGGAGCAGGGAAACGGTCCTTTCGCTTATCCTGGTCAGGGCGAGATTTTGCATAAGGTAGCCAAGGGAGGTACATAGAATTGCAAGATAGAGTATTATGGCCCAGGCGGCGGGAGTGGTGTTTTCGAGGTGCAGGCCGCCTTCGAAGAAGGCAGCGCCCGCCAGGGCGAGGGCTGCGGAGCAGCCTGCCTGCAGCGCTGTCAGGCTGACAGGGTCGATGGGATTCGCCGCAGCCTCGGCAGCTCCAAATGATATTTCTGATTGATTCTGAAAATTTGATTTACTGTCATCTTTGCAATATTGCTCTGCTCCTGCGGAAAGGAAGCGCTGGCTCAGAACAAGCGTTGCGGCCATGAGTACGGCTGCGAATATCGCGACTGTTTCTCCGATGCCGAAGCCTGAAAGGCCACCGCGAACACATAGGAGATACATACCCGGCAGCACCATTACCTGAATAAGGATGTGCTGCCATTTATAATGCTTTCGATAGATAAGAAAAGCGATAGCCGGCGTGATAATGACCGAAAGAGACCTCAGAAAAGCGACTGAGGTCGCATCTGTCAGCGCGAGTGCCACATTGTTGAGCAGGTAGCTCATGCCTATGAAGAGCCCGGGAAACAGCCATGTTTTGACAGGAGCGGTCCTGAGGGTATGGATTACGCGCTTTCGGAACATGATGAAAATAGTGATGAAGGCGATCGAATATCTGACAGACATCATGCTGTAGACAGGCGTGACTTCGAAGGCGATCTTTGAGATGGGATCGCCAAAACCGTAGACGACCGACTGCAGCAATATCAAAGCCTCCGGCCAGCCGGGAGTACGCCGTTTGCCCGAGGCTTCGCTGTTAGCAGCGTTCTTATTTGCAGTCATGCTGTTTGGGAAATGACTTCCTGATGTCAGATCCTTTTCTTTGAAGTTAGTGCCTTGTCCCATAATCGCTTACCCTGATCCTTACCCGGTTTTGTATACATAATAACACAGTATCAGTCAGAATTTACAGGATCAAGCGTGTAAACAGAATAAATATGCTCAATCCGGCTCTGATATAATGAGAATTGCAGCTGTATTTTTAAAACTCCTCCTGATAATGACTGACCGGGAAGCGTGAATGGTGTAAAATTGATTAGTGAGACAAATTGCTTTCGGAGAAGTGATTCAGATCAGCAAGGATAGACGGGACATAATTATATGAACAGAATAATAAAGGATAAATTTGTGAATATCGTTGCAGACATGACCTCGATGACGGGCATTTATCTGCCTGATGATGTCGAAAAAAAGCTGCGCGAGCTTGCGGCTGAGGAGACAAAGCCTGAGGCTGTGACTATGTACGAATGCATGATCCGCGACATTGAAATGGCAGCTGAGCTCGGAAGACCGCTGTGCCAGGACACGGGAGCGCTGCAGTTTTTCGCTGATGTCGGCACCGGATTTCCGTATATGGATGCTATTGAGTCTGTGATTCATGAAGCTGCGATAAAGGCTACCAGGGAGATCCCTCTGAGGCCTAATGTCGTTGAGCCGCTCGGCGAATATAATACGGGAAACAACGAGGGATACGGAGCCCCTTATATACAGTATAGGCTGGATCCCGGCAGTTCCGATCTCAGGCTCAGGCTGTACATGGCAGGCGGCGGCAGCTCACTGCCCGGCAGGAGCAAGGTCCTGATGCCGCTTGAGGGAATCGAAGGAATCAAACGCTTTGTTTATGAGACTGTTGTCGAATGGGGAACGAATGCCTGTCCGCCGCTGCAGCTCGGGATCGGACTCGGAACCTGCGCGGAGACCTCGGCTCTTTTATCCAAAATGGCGCTTCTCAGGCCGCTTGGAACACATTCAAGCTTCCCTAAGGTCGCGAAGCTTGAAGAGGAGATACAGAGAGAGCTTGACTCGATCGGCATAGCTCCGCTGGGATTCGGGGGATCTCATACCGTGATGGGAGTAAACATCGAGGCTGCCGGACATCATCCTGCGACCATAGGTGTGGGAATCACTACCGGTTGCTGGGCGACGAGGCGCGGCGAGATCGTGATCCATGATGACCTGAGCTATGACGTGATCTCACACAAGAGAGTATTCGAAGGCTGAGACAGGGAAGCTGAGACAGGGAAACCCAAAATATGTTGAGACTGAGGGCGAGTGCGTAAAGAGATTTGAAATAATTCGGAGAGAATAGATGAAAAAGGTGATTACAACACCGATCACATACGATCAGATAAAGGAGCTGAGGATAGGCGATACCGTTTATCTCAGCGGAATGCTTGCGACCTGCCGCGACGCCGGTCACCATCGCGTTCTCGCGGAAGGCGTTATGCCGCAGCATTTTGAATTCAGAGACGGCGCGATTTTTCATGCGGGACCGATAGTCGGAAAGGATGAAAACGGCAGGGACTACATGGTTTCGATAGGACCGACGACAAGCCGCCGCATGGAAAAGCTCGAGGCTCAGTTCATCAGGGAGACCGGAGTCAGGCTTATCATCGGAAAGGGCGGCATGATGAAGGATACAGCCGAAGCGTGCAGAAAGTACGGCGCCATCCACTGCGCTTTTCCGGGCGGCTGCGCTGTCGTTGCGGCTCAGGCGGTCGAGGAGGTCACAGGCTGCGAATGGGAGGATCTCGGCATGCCTGAGGCTCTGTGGATAATGAGAGTGAAGGAATTCGGCCCGCTTGTCGTGTCGATAGATACGACCGGAGCTAATCTGTTTGATGAACGCAAGATAGAGTACCGCAAGAGGATGAATGAGGTACTCGAAGGAGAGTTCGGAGGAGGGTGTTCAGCGAAATGACTCAGAAAATGGCTGAAAGGCTTTATCATCCGTTCGGACCGTTGTACTGCGAGCAGAGCAGAGTTCTTATACTCGGCTCGTTCCCGTCGGTCAAATCGCGGGAGCAGCAGTTCTTTTACGGGCATCCGCAGAACCGTTTCTGGAAGGTTATCGCCGCGGTTACAGACAATCCCGTTCCGCAGTCTATAGAGGAGAAAAAGGAACTCATACTCGGAAGCGGTCTTGCGCTCTGGGATTCGATAGCAAGCTGCGAGATCACAGGCTCCTCAGATTCGAGCATACGAAATGCCGAGCCGAATGACATCAGTCTTATCACCGGCAGCTGCGACATCCGCGCGATATACTGCAACGGGAAGAAATCTCTGGAGGTGTATAACAGATACATAAGGCCTGTGCTCGGAAGAGAAGCCGAGGCTCTGCCGTCGACAAGTCCCGCCAATGCGGCCTGGACGCTCGAGCGGCTGATAAAAGCCTGGTCTGTGATAAACTACATCGGTGATAAATCCATAAACGAGAATGAGATCGGTTCGGGTAATGAAAAATAAAAGGAAGTCTATGATAATTATCGCGGTATTGGTGTTTTTTACTGCGGTTTCTTTGATTTTACTCGTAATGACTGTAAACAAAAGGACAGAGGCTGATACGGCCCGTGTTTGCTTGTCTGTACATAATACGATCTGCGGCACAGCCGACGACGTACAGAGGCATATCAGGGCTGATGCCATCGAAGAGCTTCCGTTTGCGGTCCACGTTTATTCGCACAGGGGAGGCTCTGACGGTACTGCCGAGGAGCACAGCACAGCGGCTTACGATCACGCGATCAAGTCCGGATCTGTATATATAGAGCAGGACATAGTTATTTCCGCTGACGGCACTCTTTATGTTTCGCATGATACGACGCCTTTCCGGCTGACCGGGACAGGCGGCAGCTTCGCGCAGATGCATGACAGCGAGATAGATGCTCTCAGGACACATCAGGGCAATCCTATCCTGAAGCTTGAGGATGTCTTTAAGCGCTACGGCGGTAAGGTCTGCTATGTGGTGGAGCTTAAGGACGGCAGCGCTGATAAAGCGTTTGAGGAACTGGTCAAAGCGTTCGGCTATGAGGATAAGGTGATCGTCCAGTCCTTTGATGCAGATGTTCTGAAAAATATCGAAGACGTGTTTCCGAAAATGAAAAAAATATTTCTTTGCGAGTATTCAGCTGAAATGAGTGCCGGTCTTGATATGGATTATGTGGATGTACTGGGCGTCGATAAATCACTTATGTCATCGGATAACTGTAAACTGGCGCATGACTGCGGCAAGGATTTCTGCGTATGGACTCTTGACAGCGAGAGTGAGATACGCAGAGCAATAGAGCTCGGAGCAGACACATATTTTACAAACTATACCGAAAGAGCGATGAAGCTCGAAAGAGAATACAGGTATAGACAAAATAAGAGCAAGTAATAAGCAAATACTGACCAAATAATAAACAAATATTATACAGAAATGAAGAAAAGAAAAAAACAGCTTCTGACAGTGCTGGTGCTGCTGGCCATGCTGCTTGCGGGACTAGCGTTATTGTTCTCGCTGCATCGCGCTGCCGGCGATGCCGGAGCTCCGGAAGAAGCAGCTCAGCTGCAGGATGACGCAGGAGCTTCAGGCATAATAAATGATGGAGAAGGCGCGGAAAAGGCGGAGGAAAATGGAACGGATGGGAGCCGGGCTCTTGCCGTGCTTTGTTTTGTGTCTGATTATCAGACAGAGCCGGGGTGGAACACGCCTGAGGATAATCTGAAGGCATTGCTCAGATCAGTAAAGAACGAGGGCAGATCGCCCGATATGCTCGTTATGTGCGGCGACTACACCAACGACGCTGTGCTGCATGACTATCAGCTGAGCCCGGAGGAATCGATAGCCGAGATACGCAGGACTGCCGAAACAGAATTTCCGCAGCTGACGGGTGATAAGCTGCTGTTCGTACAGGGCAATCACGACAAGCTGACAGAGTCCGTAAGCGAGAGCGGTCTGCACGAATTCGATGATTGCCTGATATATGTGCTCAATACTGAGAACGATTTCCCGTGGAAGCAGGGGAAGACTGCAGGCTGCCTCAAAAAGGTCAGGAAAGCGGCGGCGGATATGAAGAAGTGCTTTGACGGGCTGATCAAAAAGGGTGAGACACGGCCCGTATTCATAGCAGGACATGTGCCGCTGCATTTTACGGCGCGTACTTCGTCGCGGCACACAACAGGCGACAATCTGTATTCCCCGCTGATCTTCGATGTCGTGAACGAGGCGGCCGGATCACTGGATATAGTGTATTTGTACGGGCACAACCATTCCAAAGGATGGGACTGCTATATGGGCGGCAGCTCTGTGTTCAAGGCTGCCGGTGACACTGTACTGATACCGGCTTTTGACGCTGACAGGATCACTGCGGACAGCTATATGGAGGAAAAGCTTAAATTTACTTATCTCAACGCAGGCTATACCGGTTATTTCATGAACTGCGGTCCGGAGGAGCTCGCTCTCGGAAAAGCGGATGATTACTCCGCCGCAGATGAGACTCTGACATGCACAGTCTGCGAGGTTTATACTGACTGGCTCGTGCTGAGCCGTTATGACGCGGACGGAGTGCACTGTCTGGGCCATGAAGGCGAGGGAGATCCGTATAAGGGCGGTATAGATAAAGGCCTTATAGATGAAAAGGATTATGCCATAGAGGTCTCAAGCCCGCAGACGATCGGGCGGAAGCCGGCGGAATGACAGGTGAAACGGCCGGTGAAATGACCGGCAGAGCGGCTGATGAAACGGTTGGTGAATTGATGCGGCCCGTGAGGACGTAAGGGGGAAGCTGTGAATTTACTTGATCAGTACAGAGGAATGAAGAGGGAGGTCTATTTTCTGGCTTTCGGGAGGCTTGTGACCGGGCTCGGAGCTATGATATGGCCGATGATGACACTGATACTGAGCCGCAAGATGGGTGTGGAGGCCGGGCGTATTTCATGGCTCCTTGCTGCTGCCATGATAGTGATGGCTCCGGCTGTATATCTCGGAGGCAAGCTGGCCGACGTCACCAGCAAGAAATATACTATCATAGTTCTTGACCTCATCTCGGTAATCTGCTACGCACTCAGCGCTTTTTTGCCGATGAGCTGGGGCGTGATATTTTTGCTTTTCATTGGCTCGCTATGCCAGAACATGGAGCATCCGCCTTACCATGCGCTGATCACCGACATGACTGTCACTGCCGACCGCGACAGGGCATTTTCGCTGCAGTATCTCTGTGCCAATCTCGGACTGATGCTGGCACCGACGATTTCCGGGATACTGTTTGTCAAGCATCTGAATCTTGCATTTCTCATAAACAGCATTTCTATATTCAGCTCGGTCATACTGATCTTTTTCGGAGTAAAGGACACAGTGCCGCTTGTCGAGACTGATGAGGCTTCGGTCTATCAGCGCGGCAGGGATGGAGAGAATATTTTTAAGGTCCTTCAGGACAATCCGGTCGTTATACTGTTTATCATAGTGATGAGCGGTTATTTTGCGATGTACCAGATGTACACCTATCTGATGCCGCTTGATATTGCGGCGATACAGGGCGAGCGCGGGGCGCTTATATATGGCTCGGTCACGAGTGTAAACTGCCTTGTAGTCGTAGCTTTTACGCCTGTTGTGAACAGACTTTTCGGGGATAAACCTGAGACGGTGAGGATAGTCAGCGGATTTATGCTGCTGTTTGGGGGCTTTGCGATGTTCGTGGCGTTTATGCGGCTGGTGCCGGTCTATTATATGTCAATGGTCATTCTGACTCTGGGAGAGGTTTTTACTCTTACTGCTGAGAGTCCGTACATGTCAAGGCGTGTGCCGTCCACACACAGAGGCCGCGTAAACGGAGCTTACACATTTATACGAACAGTGATCACAAGCGTTGTTACTCTTGTCGCCGGAGCTCTGTACTCTGCCTTCGGTTCGCTTCCGGCATGGATAAGCATGCTGGCGATAACGGTGGGGTTTATCGCTGTCGCGGTGATGATGGACAGACGGGACCGGAAGGCGTATGCGAATCTGTATGAACGGTAATTTTGCATTTTTGCAAAGTGGCATCTGCGGCAGACAGAGTTGTTAGAGTAAAGGAATAATGAGTTAGAACTAAGTAGTCTTAAAGTAGTTTTAAAATAGCCTTCAAATCCGCATTGACAAGCGGTATTTTTTATTTTCTAATTCGGTCACGGTTGAAGTTGAAAAAACAGCAAATAACCGTGACCGGATCAGCTTATAAATCGCTTCGGCGACGGCGAAGTTCACGGTTGAGGCGGGTAATTCGGCAGGTAACCGTGACCAAATCAGTATATCTGCCGCTCCGGGTGAAGGGAAGGTCACGGTTGAAACGGGTAATTCGGCAAGTAACCGTGACCGGATCAGCTTATCTTTCGCTCCTGCGGCTGTGGAGGTCACGGTTGAGGCGGGTAATTCGGCAGGTAACCGTGACAAAATCAGTATATCTGCCGCTCCGGGTGAAGGGAAGGTCACGGTTGAAGTTGATAATTCAGCAAATAACCGTGACCGGATCGGCTTATAAATCGCTTCGGCGGCGGCGAAGGTCACGGTTGAAGCGGGTAATTCGGCAGGTAACCGTGACAAAATATGCCTTATAGCTGATGTACAGCAGGAACCAGAGCTATACGATACCGAAGGCGATGTGTAATATGCTGTCGATTTGTCTCGTATCCAGATTCCTGTTCAGATGGTTGAATGTAAAGAACACATCTTTGTTAGGAACGAGAGGGGTCTGCAGATAAAACATCAGCGTATTAATATACTTTGTCCGGTATTGCTCATTGTCCATAGCACCCTGATGTTCAATTATGATCTCAGTGCGGTTATCTACAGGAGACAGAATAGTAAAGTCCGGGCGTATAATTTTGCCATGGTGTTCCAGAGGCAGTTCATAAACAAAGGTTATTCCGAGAGAAAGCAAATAATTCGCTATAATAACCTCTGATAGTGAACGCATCATTGTTCCGTCAGCGGCCATATGCTTCAGATCTTCCGGACGATAAGGCTGGTATTTTGCTTTTTCTGCTTCTTTTCGTTTTTTCCACTCTTCTGCATCACGTGATATAGGCCTAAGACCTTTTAATACAGGGTTTTTGTAAACCTTTGGAAGACGGCTGTTGATCACATTATAATCCGGTAACACGTATTCGTTTTGAATCGATTCAAGCAGATCTATATCATGGTTCACAGCCTGTAGCAGTTCCTGAAAATATTTTTGCTCCTTTATTGAATTTACTGCCGGATGCGAGTCTGTGCCAAGATATTTTTTCCCTTGAACACCTTTTTGTTTCAGATAATTATAATGCTTTCCCTTTTTGCGCGAAAAAGATGATATGAGAAATGAGTTTTCATATCTGCTCAGGTTTTTGTTGTAATACCTGTTTATCTGAGTGCGCAAGTGTCTGAGTTCACTCAGAGCTGATTCAGTTTCAAATAATAGGTTCTTACTCATGTGATAATGATAGTATGCCTCAAAAATAAAGTCGAACAATCCGTGAATGAAATCCTGCAATTTATCCACTTTTGTCAAAAAAACAAAGAAATACATAATTCATAGGAAAACGAATAATGATATTTCCGTTGATCCAGCGACAATCGCAACATTTAGAAAACAGGTGTATTGAAATCCGGAAATCAGGTTTATTGAAAATCTGGTGATTTTTATTTAGAACGTGCAGCATTTTACTGTTACATTCCCTGTCCTATATCTCGTTGCTGATCTTTTATTTATGATATGTCTGATAATCATCGCTGAAGCGAATTTATTAGCACTCTTTGTCAGTGAGTGCTATATTTTTGTTTACAAATGTATTTTTTTGTATTATCATATGTTCGTGAAGAACGTAAATGGCAATAAAAACCTGTGCATACAAGAGCTAAGTACCGCAAAGATAAAAATGGATGATCACATATCATACAAGAGAGATAGGTGCAGATTTATGTATGAGTATTAACTATTCAAGCAAAATAGATTTGTTAAGAATGAGGGTATCCGGCGGATGGGTACCCGTTCAGATACAATTAATCATGATTCTGAAGGGATTTGCAGAGACCATAAGCTGATCAACAGACAACCTGGAGCAGACCGGGATCGGATTCTGAACACACTCAGAATATAATCAGAGCTGATTTGTAACGGTTCCTGAGCCAAACAGAAAAAGGCTTGAAACAGATTATCTTCAGGATCACGAAGACAAGGAGGTATGCGAATGAACATAGAAAAAATGACACAGAATGCGCAGCAGATAATCATCGACTGCCAGAGCATCGCGACAAGCGCCGGAAATCAGATGGTTGACGGTGAGCACATCCATCTGGCCCTGCTTCAGCAAAAGGACGGGCTGATCCCGAAGCTTCTAAAAAAGATGGACATTGATGTCCTCGCCTACACTGCGGAGGTTCAGTCTGCAGTGAACAAGATTCCTAAGGTTGCCGGAGAAGCAGCCGACAAAATGTACGGCACCAGACGCTACGGCCGCATCTTCGACGATGCGGAAAGCATAGCCGCCCAGTTCAAGGATGAATATGTCAGCGTAGAGCACATCTATCTTGCTCTGCTTGGCGAGACCGGAACACCAAGCGCAAAGATAATCACAAAATACGGTATCACTAAAGAAAGATTTCTTGAAGCGCTCTCATCTGTACGCGGCAATCAGCGCATCACAAGCCAGAATCCTGAGGATAATTATGACGCGCTGCAGAAATACGGCAGAGACCTGGTCGAGATGGCCAGAGACGGCAAGCTCGATCCGGTTATCGGCAGGGACTCAGAGATAAGACATACGATTGAGATCCTGTCGAGGCGCACCAAAAATAATCCTGTTCTCATAGGTGAACCGGGTGTAGGTAAGACAGCTGTTGTAGAAGGTCTGGCACAGAGAATCGTAGCTGAGGATGTGCCTGAAGGCCTCAAGGGCAAGACCATATATGCGCTGGATATGGGGTCGCTTATCGCCGGAGCCAAATTCAGGGGCGAATTCGAGGAAAGGCTTAAGGCGGTTCTTAATGAGATCCAGAAATCAGACGGTCAGATAATCCTTTTCATCGATGAGATCCACAATATCGTTGGCGCTGGTAGAACGGAGGGTTCGATGGATGCCGGCAACCTGCTCAAACCGATGCTGGCAAGGGGCGAGCTGCACTGCATAGGCGCTACAACACTTGATGAATACAGGAAATACATAGAAAAGGATGCTGCCCTCGAGCGGAGATTCCAGAAGGTCCTGATAGGACAGCCGGATATCGAGGATACTATTTCAATACTCAGGGGCCTTAAGGAAAAATTCGAGATACACCACGGGGTTCGTATCACTGACAGCGCACTGATCGCATGTGCGACACTTTCAGACAGATACATTTCAGACAGATTTTTGCCGGATAAAGCCATTGATCTTATGGACGAGGCTGCCGCACGTATTAAAACAGAGATCGACAGCAAACCGTCTGAGCTCGACGAGATATCTCGTAAAATAATGCAGCTGGAGATCGAAAAGCAGTCTCTTCTCAAAGAGAGCGAGGACGACAAGGGCGCTAAGCAGAGACTCGAGGCTCTCGAAAAGGAACTGGCAGAATTCAAAGCCGAGAGCGATGTCATGTCTGCTCAGTGGGAGAACGAAAAAAGGGATATCCAGGCTGAGAAGGAGATAAAGAAACAGCTGGATGATCTTAAATTCGAGATCGATGATGCCAAGAGACAGTATGATTACGAAAAGGCAGCGCAGCTCGAATATGGTACGGTGCCTGAACTCGAGAAGAAGCTTGAAGAAATCAAGTCCAGGATGGCGGCTGCCGATGAGGAGAAGCTGCTCAAGGAGGTCGTCACCGAGGACGAAATCGCTGAGGTCGTTTCGGGATGGACAGGGATTCCTGTCAGCAAGCTTGTCGAGACTGAGCGTGACAAGCTGATCAGGCTGCCTGAGATACTGCACAAGAGAGTGATCGGACAGGATGAGGCCGTACAGGCTGTTTCCGAGGCTATCCTTCGCGCAAGAGCCGGACTCAAGAATGAGAACAGGCCTATCGGATCGTTCATTTTCCTCGGTCCTACCGGTGTCGGCAAGACGGAGCTCGGCAAGGCTCTTTCGGAGGCGCTGTTTGACAGCGAGCGCAATATAATCAGGATAGATATGTCCGAGTACATGGAGAAGCACTCCGTATCCAGACTGGTAGGAGCGCCTCCGGGGTATGTCGGCTATGATGAAGGCGGTCAGCTGACTGAAGCCGTCCGCCGCAAGCCTTACAGCGTGATCCTGTTTGACGAGATCGAAAAAGCTCATCCTGACGTGTTCAACATACTGCTGCAGCTTCTCGATGACGGCCGTCTGACAGATAATCAGGGCAGAACAGTAGATTTCAAGAACACGCTTATTATCATGACTTCCAATGTGGGAAGCGACGATCTGCTCGACAACATGAGAGAGGACGGCAGCATCGATCCGGATGTCGAAGAGGGTGTGATGAATGAGCTCAGGGCAAGCTTCAAGCCTGAATTCATCAACAGGATAGATGATATAATTCTGTTCAGCCCGCTGACAAAGGAACAGATCAAAGACATTATTCTGCTGTCAATTGAGGATATACGCGAGCGACTTGAAAGCAGGGATATCGAGCTTGAGGTCACAGATGAGGCTCTTGATCTGATCGCTGATGAGTCCTATGACCCGCATTACGGTGCGAGACCGGTCAAGAGATATCTGCAGAAGCACCTTGAAACGGCGCTGGCCTCGGCCATCATCCGCGGAGACATCACGGACGGCCATAAAGCGGTGTGTGATGCTGAGGACGGCCGGCTTGTGATAAAGTGAGTCAAAGATCATAAACAGCAGATTTCACTAAGCCCGGGACTAAGAAATATCTCTTCATAATGATCCGTCAGATATGGTATGATACTTAGACTGATTGATCTGAGCTCAGCTTACCGAGCTTGATCACGGTGTTTGATACGGGTTGTGATAAGGGGTTTGTATGGGAAACGGCAGAGACAGACTGCAGCTTATATTTACATTGATGCTGTTTGGAACGATTGGAACCCTGTCGAGGTATATCGAAATGCCTTCGAGCGTGATATGCCTAGGCAGGGCTTTTTTTGGCGTTGTCACGATACTGATCATGCTGGCTCTGAGGAGACAGAAACCGGATATGGCAGCGATCAAACGCAATGCGGCCTGGCTGTTTCTGAGTTCTTCATTTATGTGCATCAACTGGATCTGCCAGTTTGAAGCGTTCAAATACACTACTATCGCAACAAGCACTCTCTGCTACTATATGCAGCCTGTATTTTATATACTGTCGGCAGCTGTTGTGCTGCGCGAAAAACTTTCTGCAAAAAAAATGATATGCGTATTCATCGCGTTTTGCGGCATGATCTCTGTGTCGGGAGTGCTGCAGACCGGATTTCATTTGTCGGAACTGAAGGGCGTCATATTTGCTGTGACCGGAGGATTCTTTTATGCGATGGTCGTGCTGATCAACAAGTATATGAAGAACATAAAGCCGGTCGATACGACTGTGTGCCAGCTTGCGCTTGTGACTGTGCTGATGTTTCCATATTCCGCAGTGACAGGAGCCTTTGCGGATGTGAGGGTGACCGCAGCCGGCATCGCCTGCCTGGTGACACTCGGAGCTCTGCATACCGGTATCGCCTATATCATCTATTTTGACGCTGTCAATAAGCTGCCTGCACAGACAGTCGGGATATTAAGCTATATAGATCCGGTCGAGGCTGTGCTTCTTTCGGCATTTTTCCTGAAAGAGCCGGTGACGGTATGGACCATAGCAGGAGCAGTGATGATACTGGGCGCAACTGCAGTGAGTGAGCTCGGCGCGGACTAGATGTGATAATTCAGCAAGTATACATCGTTTTGGAAAACGTTCATTCCATATTATTCACAAATGCATTTACTGAAAATATAATTATTAGTGCTCCGAGGAGAGCATCCGGTCACGGTTGGAAGGCAAAAATCGCGGTTGAACCGTGACCAAGCGGAGGATTGAAGGGTCAGCTCAGTACATCCGGTCACGGTTGGAAGGCAAAAATCGCGGTTGATCCGTGACCAAGCGGAGGATTGAAGAGTCAGCTCAGTACATCCGGTCACGGTTGGAAGGCAAAAATCGCGGTTGAACCGTGACCAAATAGATAATTTGAAGAGTCCCTCCCTTTCAGATTCTGCCAATCTTATTGATTGCCTGCGCTGATTGAAGAAGAAGTGCATCTGTGATAAACTTTGTGGCATGAGTAATATAGTAATAAATGGATTGAATATTTCGTATAAGATTACCGGGCCGGGTGCTGATAAAGGGTCGGATATCAGCAACGGGATCAGGACTGCTGTTATCCTCCAGGGATGGGGCACGTCTCTTGATTTGTACGATTCCGTCGCGGCGGCGATCAATGATGTCTACAGGGTGGTGCAGCTGGACTTGCCGGGATTCGGCGACAGCGATGAACCTCCGGAAGCGTGGAACGTTGACGCGTACGCTGATTTTTTATGCGTTTTTATGGAAAAGCTTGGGGTCAGAAATGCGGTCCTGATCGGCCATTCGTACGGCGGCAGGATGATTATCAAGCTGGCTGCGAGAGCGGCTGATCACATTAATGCTGCTTCCGGAAATGCGACAGGAGATACAGCGATTGCTGATAGCGATGCTGAGAACGATCCTGCAGATAAAGGACTCCCGTTCAAAATCGATAAAATAGTATTGGTCGACAGTGCGGGCGTGATGCCGGAAAGGAGCTGGCAGCAAAAGCTCAAAGTCAAGAGATTCAGGGCTCTCAGAAAGATCCTGACAAGCGCGCCTGTCCATGCTCTGTTCCCTGAGGTCATAGATTACTGGATCAGCAAACAGGGCTCTGAGGATTACAGGAACGCAAGCCCTGTCATGAAAAAATGCCTGGTCATGGCGGTCAATGAGGACCTGAAGCATCTGTTCCCGTATGTGCAGCAGGAAACTCTGCTCGTATGGGGTGACGCGGATACCGACACGCCTATCAGTGATGCGCATATAATGGAGGAACTGATGCCTGATGCAGGCCTTGCTGTGATCGAGGGTGCCGGACACTATTCCTTCCTGGAGCAGCCGGTTC
The DNA here is from genome assembly GCA_017433945.1 of Mogibacterium sp. Taxonomy (GTDB): domain Bacteria; phylum Bacillota; class Clostridia; order Peptostreptococcales; family Anaerovoracaceae; genus Crickella. Next base: position 20,907 of record JAFRGH010000187.1, read on the forward strand.
TGTTCAGGACTATTATCAGGACTTATCTCGGTGCGGACGAAATGTCTTCACAGATGGCGCGCATGACTCCGGATGCGAATGCGACCGAAGCCGGCGGATCGGGTGATGCAAAAGCTGCTGCGAGAGGAGGTGCAGAAAAATGAGCATGATGACTTCTGTGCCTGCTATGGCTATAAGGACGGCGGCGACTCTGCTGCTCGGCATCTGGGCCGGATGGCTCACGATGAGATACAATATGCACATGTTCCAGCTCAATGTTTACATGAACGGCGAGCAAAAAGCATGGATAAAAAAGAATCTGAGACTGCAGTGGATACTGTGGTTCGCGATGCTGCTCGGCATCATAAGGATGTTCGTTCCTCTGGTGATACTGGATGTTCTGTGCTGGCTGACCCTCATAGTCATCATCCTGGTATACAGGGTGATGCGCGAGATGCATCAAAAGAAAAAGCTGGTGTTTACGGCCCGGGTCAAGAGGATGGTCGCGACCATCTGTGTTATCAGTATACTGCTGATGATAGCGGCTTATTATATGGGCGGGACCGGTATGGCCGGCAGAGTGGGTGCCGCTGCCGGAACTAAAAGCTACACATCGGCATTCATCATCGGCGGACTCTCAGCTCTCTCCGGCATGATCACTTTTCTTGTCGGGGCACAGCTGTCCATGAACATGATCGCGAATGTGATCAACAAACCGATCGAAAAGGGCGTGAACAATCACTATATAAATGACGCGAAGCGCATTCTGGCGGGAATGCCTGATCTTACGATCATCGGCGTCACCGGAAGCTACGGCAAGACGAGCGTCAAATTCTTCCTGCAGACTCTGCTGCAGCAGCACTTCAGCGTGCTTGTGACACCTGAGAGCTACAACACTCCGATGGGCATAGTAAAGACCATAAGGGGACAGATGAAGGCGACACATCAGATCTTCGTGTGCGAGATGGGCGCCAGATATGTCGGGGAGATAAAAGAAATCTGCGATATCGTCCATCCGCATCACGGCGTCATTACATCGATAGGGCCGCAGCATCTGGATACCTTCGGCGGCATCGAAAACGTCAAGTCGACGAAATTCGAGCTGGCAGATGCTGTTCCGGACGGGGGGATGCTCTTCCTGAACGGCGACAACGAATACATAAACGACTACATCCGCGAGACCGGAACAAAATACGACACTAAGGAAAAGATATACTATTTTTCCGAGGGAAGCGGCGAGGGATATACCGCTTCGGACATAAGCGTTTCGAATCTCGGGACAGAGTTTACGGTGACTGCCCCGAACGGCGAGACTGAGCGCTACCAGATGAAGCTTATCGGCGCACACAATGTCATCAACGTGATGGGAGCTGTCGCTGTGGCACACAGCTTCGGCATTTCTCTGCACGAGCTTAAGATTCCGGTTCGCAGGCTGAGACCGGTGAAGCACAGGATGGAGATGAAGGATAACGGCAGCGTGACTATAATCGATGACGCTTTCAACTCGAATCCTATAGGGTCTAAGGCAGCTGTCGAGACACTGGCTCTGTTCGACGGAATGAGGATACTGATCACTCCGGGAATGGTCGAGCTTGGACCGGATGAAGACGAGTACAACCGCAGATTCGGTACATACGCCGCGGAGTGCTGCGACCGCATTTTGCTGGTCGGACGCAGACATACGGAGCCAATAAAGGAAGGCGCGCTGAGCAAGGGCTTTGATCCGAAAAACCTGATGGCGTTTGACAAGGTGGAGGATGCTATTGCCTATGCGTATCAGATAAGGACGGGCGAGCACAAATACATATTGCTCGAAAACGACCTGCCTGATAATTATTAGTGAGATGCGTAAGAGCATCGACTGCGGGGCCGGAGGCGGAGTCTCTGCACCTGCAGCAGATACGAATTGGAGGGAATAATGAAAACGAGAGTGGCCGTCATGTACGGCGGCAAAACTGTCGAACACGAGGTTTCAGTCATTTCGGGCATACAGGCCTGCATGGCTATGGATACAGATAAATACGAGGTGATACCGGTCTACCTGACCAAGGAGAATGACCTGTATATAGGCGACGATATCGGGAGCATCAGGGCTTACAGGGATATTCCCGGACTGCTGGCGAGGTCGCAGCGCGTGATCCTCGTAAACGAGGGCGGGCGAAAGCTGCTGATGCCTTATCCGATGAAGCGCTTCGGCGGAGCGAAGCCGGTCGAGTTTGACGTGGCTTTTCCTGTAGTTCACGGTACGAATGTTGAGGACGGAGCTCTGCAGGGTTATCTCAAAACACTCGGAGTGCCTTTTGTCGGGCCGGACGTGACGGCATCGGCTGTGAGCATGGACAAGTTCGTGACCAAGGCAGTGGTCAAGGAGTACGGAGTCCCTGTGCTCGACGCGAGGGTATACACTCTGGCCGATTATGTGGATATAGAAAAGATTCTTGATGATATCGAGGCCGGATTCGGCTATCCGGTCATCATCAAACCGGTCAACCTCGGATCGAGCGTGGGAATAGGCGTTGCGAAAAACAGGACGGAGCTGATAGGAGCTGTTGACGATGCATTCAGGTATTCGACGAGGCTGATGGCTGAGCATGCGATCAGCAATCTCAGAGAAATAAACTGCGCTGTGCTCGGCGATGACACGCATGCCACGGCTTCCGAGTGCGAGGAGCCTCTCCATACGGCGGAGATACTGAGCTATGAGGATAAATACGTGAACAACGCCGGAAGCAAGGGCGGCAAGAGCGGCGCGAAGGGAGCCGGCATGGCGAGCGTCGCACGCAAGATCCCTGCGGATCTCAGTCCCGAGAAGCGTGAGGAAGTGCGTGAGATGGCAGTGAGGGCTTTTCAGGCGCTCGGTTGCTGCGGAGTTTCGAGGATCGATTTTATGATAGATGAGGATACAGGTGAGCTGTATTTTAACGAGATCAATCCTATACCGGGATCGCTGGCTTTCTATCTGTGGGAGCCTGTCGGGGTTCCTTACGGTGATCTGCTTGACAGGATGATACAGCTTGCTTTCAAGAGGATGAGGACAGAGGAAGCTGTTACATTCTCGTTTGAGACTAATATACTGGCGAATGCCGACCTCGGCGGAGCCAAAGGCGGGAAGCGGTAGAAAAAGCGGCAAGTGAAGCAGTATGACTGAGAGGCTGACTATGAGCAGGATGATAACAGAAGGGAGAATGCTATGAAGGGAAAGATAATCGGAATCGTGATCGCTGTGGTCGTCCTGGCCGCCGCTGTCATCGGGGGCGGATGGTATTTCAAGCAGCAGTCAAAGCCGGTGATCACCTCGAGCCAGCTGCTCGAGAGGCTCGAGGACGCTTCGGAGCTGACTGTCGAAAAAATGTATTACACCGGCATCGAGGAATTCGAGGAGGGCACTGTCCCTCTGATCACAAAGAACAGCTTCTTCATGAAATACGAGGCTGTGATCAGCGCCGGCTTCGATATGGAGGATGTCGATATCGATATCACCGATGAGCAGGTAATAGTGCAGGTACCGAAGGCCAAGGTCCTCTCGGTCGCGATCGATGCCAACACTATAGAGTATTTTGACACCAAGTTCTCTCTGATCAAAAAGACTGACCGCAAGGAAGCTACAAAGCAGGTCCAGATCCAGGCTCAAAAATCGGCGGAGGAGCATGCCAATGACAAGGGGCTGCTTGATGAGGCCGACAAGAGAGCGGAGGTCATATTCAAGGGAATACTTGAAGGCGGCACAGGCGGCAGAGAGATCATAGTGGAGCATAAGAAAGGATAAGAGCAAAGTGCAAAGCAGCGCACTTGAGAACCTCCGCAGGAGGGAGAGCTTTAAATATCATCTGGTTGCTGAGGGCGTCCTTATAGGGATTATAACGGGCGCTCTTATTTCTGTGTTCAGACTGATGCTGGTGCATGCCGATGAGCTGAGGAGCAGGCTCGTCGCATATGCGGGTACGGGAGCAGGAGCGGCTGTATTGACGGCAATCTTGCTTGTTTTTATTGCTCTTATTATCGCGGTCCTGCTCGATGCTGAACCGGAAATAGCGGGCTCCGGCATTCCTCAGGTAGAGGCGGAGCTCAAAGGACAAAAGGATATGTGCTGGTACCGGGTGATCCCTGCCAAGATCGCGGGCTGCGCTCTGGCAATAGGAGGCGGGCTGGCTCTCGGCCGTGAGGGCCCGAGCATTCAGCTTGGCGCCATGGTCGGAAAGGGCGTATCCAGGGGCGGGCACAGGCTGCTTACGGAGGAGCGCCTGCTTGTGACCTGCGGAGCCGGGGCAGGACTGTCCGCTGCGTTTGGGGCTCCTTTGGCGGGAGCGATATTCACTCTTGAGGAGCTTCACCATAATTTTTCGGCGGAGGTGCTGCTTTCAACTCTGGCGGCCACTACGGCGAGTGATTTTGTCGCGGCGAATGTATTCGGGCTCACGCCGGTATTCGGCTTTGATATAAGCCACGGGCTTCCGCTCAGGTATTACTGGGCTGTTGTCCTGCTTGGGATCATTCTGGGATTTTTCGGAATGCTTTATAATAAATCAATAGGGCTGATGCAGGATCTTTTTGACGGGATCGGGTTGGGAGGCGCGCGCCTGGCAGGCTTGCTGCCAGGCCTGTCCGTCAGCGCGCTGACGGACAGTGCCCGCCTGAACCAGGCGGGCGAGCGCGCCTCCCGCCTCACCCGCATGCTCGTCATTTTTGCAGCTGCATTTCTCATGATGTTTATTTACCCGCTTGCACTCGGAAGCGGGAGCAGCCTTGTGGGGCAGATAGGAAAGGGTGAGTTTGGCCTGCAGGCTCTTATCATACTGCTGCTGATCAAATTCATATATTCGACTGCCAGCTTCGGATCAGGGTCCCCGGGAGGTATCTTCCTGCCGCTGCTCGTTCTCGGAGCGGTAAGCGGAGGCCTGTTCAGCAGGATTCTTGGAATCTTCGGCCTTGACCAAAGCTTCATCACTGCCTTTGTCGTGATCGGAATGGCAGGATGTTTCTCGGCCATAGTGCGTTCGCCTGTTACCGGGGTCATTCTGATCACTGAGATGACAGGAGATTTTACATGTCTGCTGCCTCTGGTTATCGCATCACTTATAGCATATCTGACTGCCGAATTCTTCGGGATCGAGCCGATCTACGAGCAGCTGCTCCACAGGAGCCAGCGAAAGGCTCGCAGCTCTCACGCGCCGGAAAAGACAGAGCCGGCGAAAGCTTATTTTGAAAAAGCTAAGACTGTTTCAGGCAGGAAAAATACTAAGATCGGTATGGCGGCTGATGATCATGAGGCGATAGCGCGGATGTCCCGTTCCAACAGACTGCTTATTAAGGATCGCAAAACCATAATAGAGGCAGATATACACATCGGTTCATATATGGACGGCCGGAGCGTAATGGAATTCGGCCTGCCGCTCGGTACTCTTATTATTTCCGTTATGAGGGATGGGGTAGAGATCATTCCGGACGGACATACTATCCTCAGAGGCGGCGATGCATTGGAAATACTGATGCGCGACCGTGACATCAGTGATGTGGAGAACATAATCGAAAGGCGCTGCCATACAGCCGGAACGCCTTAGATCCTACAGCGATAATAAAGGGCGAAGCCTGCGGCAGGCGGCTGCGGCAAGCACGATTTTTATGACATCGGGAATGATATACGGGATCACGCACCAGCTGAGCGCGGCTGCGAGCCCTATATCACCGGTGTTTTTCGTATATACGGTCATGAACCAGGCAGTCCCGAAGGCATAGCATACGATCAGCCCTGCGATCATCGAGGTGATAAGGACCGGCATGCTTTTTCCGAACAGGGATTCAGCCAGCCACATAAGAAGAGCCGAGAGAACAAATCCGACTATATATCCGCCTGTCGGTCCCATCATGTACCCCGGCCCGCCTGAAAAACCCGCAAATACAGGCAGACCCACGGCGCCAAGCGCAAGATAAAGAGCTATAGCCATGCTGCCTCGTTTGCCTCCAAGCAAGCCTACGGTAAGAAATACTCCAAAGGTCTGCATGGTAAACGGAACAGCAGCCGGGACGGAGATCCAGGAGCAGACCGCCATCATCGACGCGCATAGCGAGATCAAAGTCAGATCACGGGTGGTGATTTTACGGCTTACTAAGCTTCTGTCATCAATATTGTTTATCCTGTTCATAGTCTGATTCTTTCCTTATTTTGCATTACCATTGTCCGCGTATGCTGATTTCTCCGCTGCTCAGATACTCTTCACTGCCGTCCTCGTATCTTACGAGCAGCCTGCATTCGTCATCCAGATCGAGAGCCCGGGCATGCCGGCTGCCGGAATGGGAGATGACGTCGATTCCCCGGCCGAGGACCATGCACCTTTTGCGGTATTCATCAATACAGCTCTTGCCGGTACAATTTTCATTCGGGAGAACGCAGTGCCTGACCAGACCGTTCAGCACCTCGGCAGCGAGCCGGTTCCTTGATCCGTAAGTGTAATCATCAATCACTGAACCAGCGATTTCACTGATCTCCTCCGGGAAGCCTCTCTCGGGTGTGTACACATTTATCCCTATCCCGATCACGGCGTGATCCAGAGTACCGTCCTCTATCTTGAATGAGGCTTCGGTCAGTATCCCACAGACCTTGCGGCCCCGCATATAGATGTCATTTCCCCATTTGAGAAGCGGCCCTGAATAGGACACGCGGGACAAGTGATCATCCGGAACAGGATCATATCCACAGACATTCTCTATCGCTTCACATACCGAAACAGCTGCCGATGTTGTGAATCTGAGAGCCTTGTCGGCGGTATATCCCATGGGCCGAAGCAGCAGGGATATGTACAGCCCCGTATCAGCAGGAGAGTAAAATGATCTGCCGCGCCTGCCTCTTCCTGAGGTCTGCATCCCCGCGACTGCAGCATAGCCCCCGGGCTCGCCTGCAGCAGCTCTGTCGAGGCAGATCGTGTTGGTGGAGCCTACGGAAGCAAAGACTTGAGGCCTCAGAAATGCACGGGCTGCCTCATTAAGGTGCCGGTCAATGCCGGCCGCAGAAATAACATCGCCGGCCGAAGTAAGCTGATAGCCCCGGTGAGTCACGGCCTTGATCTGGTAACCTTCACTTCTGAGTTTGTTTACCGCTTTCCAGATAGAAGTCCTCGAAATGCCAAGCTGCTCACTAATATCGGCTCCCGACACAAAACCGCCATGGTTTTCTTCCAATATTTTTAAAATTTTTTCGCTGGTACTCATACAATGCATTTATTCATAAATTCCGGGCCTGACGCGCATACGGGGAGGCATGCTTGTGGCCCCGTAAAGCCGGTAATTATCTGTTTTGCACTTATGATTATAAGAATTGCGGTGCCGTTGTCAATAATTGTAAACTGGTATATGCGAAGACAGGGTTACTATTTGATGATTTTTTTAACAATATGACAAATTACGCGAAAGACTTATGATTTATCGCTGCCTTTCGACATATTGATGTTATACTGTAGCATATTAAATAACTGCAGAATAATATGATCTCCATGATGCATCAAAACTGCATCTATGCATCGCGGGATCAATTCATAAATTCATAAATTCATATTTTACATATATTCATATTAAGCTGAACCTGTTATAGCAAAACCGGAGGTGCCATTATGAAAATGCCGGAGCTTCTGGCACCTGTAGGAGGCAAGCCGCATCTTATCGCTGCGGTAAACAACGGCGCTGATGCCGTATATATGGGCGGAATGTCGTTCAACGCCAGGATATTCGCAGATAATTTCAGCGATGAAGAGCTTCCTGACGCGATCAATTATGCGCATATGCACGGCGTCAGGGTCTATATGACACTAAACACACTCGTCAGGGATGATGAGCTGGTGAGGGCCCTTGAATACGCCAATTACATATACGGAACAGGCGTTGACGGACTCATAGTGCAGGACATCGGGCTCGCGAGACTCATTCACAGATACATTCCTGGCATGCCGCTTCACCTGTCGACCCAGGGAACTCTTTATAACCCTGAAGCCATGCAGCTGGCAAAGGAGCTCGGATTCAGCCGCGTCGTCCCCGCAAGAGAGCTGACATTGAACGAGATCAAGGCCCTCGCGGATGAAGGCCGCAGGATATCCCCTGATTCCCCGGTGGATGTAGAAATCTTCGTGCACGGCGCGCTTTGCATGTGCTATTCAGGCCAGTGCCAGATGAGCCGCGTCATGGGCAAGGGCAGCGGGCGGACAGGCAACCGAGGGACATGCGCTCAGCCGTGCAGACAGGCGTACACTGATGAAAACGGCCACAGCTATTACGCGCTCAGTCCGAAGGACCTGTGTCATATAAACAATATTCCTGATCTTGTAATGAGCGGCGCTGCTTCGTTCAAGATCGAAGGCCGTATGAAATCGCCTGAATACGTGGCGATTGTTACGCGTATATACAGGAAATATCTGGACCGCTTTGAAAAGCTGTGCCGCGACTTCGGCCCCGTGGAGGCAAAATCGAGATATAAAGTCGATGATGTCGATATGTTCGAGCTCAGACAGATATTCAACAGGGGAGATTTTACGGACGGATATCTCTACGGCGATCCGGGAAGTGAGCTGCTTTCCGGTCACAGCCCGAAGAATCAGGGCATTTACCTCGGGCGCGTTATCGCTGTGATCGACAACGAGAATAAGGTTACAGAGCGGGACGAGAAATCCGCTGTTCGCGGAGCTCTGCGGCGCGGAAAGGTCCTTGTATGCGTTGCAGTCGATAACAGCTTTGTTTCGTCCGGCGACGGGCTCGAGTTCAGGCATGACAATGATGATCATTTCGTTAATTCAGCTGTCGGCAATGTCACTACCTTTATAAAGGAGATAGGCAAGGATATCATATTGGTCGGTGATTTTGACAGGGGCGTTGAGACCGGAGACCTTGCATACAAGGTGACAGACCGCGCACTGATGGAGCGCGCGATGAATACGTCAGACAGGAAGCTGAATGCGACCATGCTTTTCACAGCAAGAGAAGGGCAGTATCCGACTCTGGTAATGACTGATGTTCGTGCCGGTGAGACTGTCGAGATCACCGCTGATCATCTTGTCGAAAAAGCGCGCAAGGCTGCGACTGATCCGGACAGACTTGCAGATAATCTTTCAAGACTGGGAGAAACACCATTTACAGTCGGAGCAGGGCTTACAGGAATAGACATACAGATCGACGATGACATCATGATGCCTGTTTCGATAGTAAACAGGATGAGGCGGGAGGCGGCGGATGAGCTTGCAGAAAGGCGCCGCAATGCCGTGATCAGAGGCCGCGCGCCTAAACTCGAACGCGGCGGTCTTGACGCTGCCGAATCCGCGGAAATGCTCGGCGCGGAAACTCTGGATCACGAAGGCTTCGAGGCAAAGGCGGCTGACAGATCGTTCAGACCGGTGCCGCTCGAAGAATATATGCGCAAAAGGGAGGGCATACCGTATATCCTGAACGTGTCAAAGGGCAGACTCGATAATTATATCCGTGATAATTTCGATGAGATCGTCTGTGCTGTCAGGGAAACCGGCATACTGATAGGCAATCTCGGATGGATCAGACAGTTTCTTGACGCAGGCGTGAAGGTATACGGCGACTACGGACTGAATGTGTATAATGAGCAGGCCCGCAGAGCCTTTGAAGAGCTCGGCGTTCAAATGTACATGCTCTCGCATGAGACGGGCATAAGCGATGAGCGGGGAATACCGCTCATGATCACGGAACACGAGGTGCAGGCGAAGACGCTGACGGACCGCAAGGGACAGAAGCACCGCGTCGGGCGCTCTGAATCGGGAGACAAAACACTGATATATTAATGTGGATTCGGGATTCAAGATCAGCGGTACAACGGTGATCGCGGATAATGCTGGCGGCAACCTCACCCTGCAGAACGGTACTGCCCTGGTCGAGTTCGCGCTGTCGAGAGGTGCGGAGATAGGTCTCGGGTACCGGACTGTCCCGGAGGGAGGATATTACACTGTTTCTCCTAAGAGGACGGGTGACTGCAGGCAGTACCTCAGCTCCGATGATTCCGGCTTCAGCATCACCTACAGCTATTCGGACAACGGATCGAATGACAGCAGGAAGATCCATTATGTCGAAAAGGGACATGAGAACGATGACAGGGACCACTGCTGACGGTCGCAGGGCCGGCGCGGCTCTCTGCAATTCGGACGGCGCATCGCAGGGACTGGATACCAGCGGGCCGACAGCGATGATCAACGCGGCGACCAGATTCCCGCTTCGGAGATCCGGGAACGGAATGGTGCTCGATATCAAGTTCACTCCTTCGGTCATCAAGGGAGAGACTGGCGGACAGGCTCTGAGAGCACTGATAGACACCTATTACCGCAAGGGAGGCATGGAGATCCAGGTGAGCGCGGTATCGAGAGAAACACTGCTCGACGCACAGCAGCACCCGGAGAGGCACGGCGACCTGATCGTAAGAGTTTCGGGATTCAGCGCTTATTTTACATCACTCAGCGAAACGACACAGAACGAGATCATCGACAGGACGGAAAACGAATAACAAAAAAACCGCTCAGAATGTTATCCCCATCGCGTCTATCAGCAGTCCCCATGCGACTCCGGCGGCGTAGAGAACGCCGATAACACGCAGATTTTCCTGCTGATGCCGGTTCGTGCGGATCAGAACGAGTATGCCGACACCGGCGCTCACAAGCAGGCCGGCCATCATCTGGCCCGGGGTCAGCAGCCCCTCAAGATAAAGCTGCGCGATCACAACTGACGCAGCGCAGTTAGGGATCAGTCCGATGAGCCCGGCCAGGAAAACACCCAGCACAGGTATCCCGGTCAGGAATGATGCGATAGCCTCTTCACCGACCGACTCGATCAGCAGGCTGATCACAAGAGAAATTATGAATATGAAGACGGTTACTTTGACCGTATGCACGAGGGCGGAATGGAATATTCCGCCTTCTTCGTCTTCGCAGCCGCACTCGTCCTGCTCGCACAGATCATGTATGTGCTTACGCGTGCGGAAGGTGTAGTGAACGAGCCTGATGACGATATCGACTGTTATCCCCGTGATAAACGCGATGGCGAATTTTGCCGCAAGCAGCCTGCCGATAACGGCCGGACTGACAGCAGCGCTCAGGAATATAGGGACCAGCTCATCGGAGGTCGACAGGAAGACAGCGAGAACGGTTCCTACGCTGATCACGCCGCCCGAATAGAGGCTGGCAGCCGCCGCCGAAAAGCCGCACTGCGGGATGATGCCGACAGCTGCGCCGAACAGCGGCCCGAGACGTCCGATGCGCGAGAGCATCGCAACCGACTGATCCTCCGTGCGGCGTTCAAGCCATTCCATCACCAGATAGGTGATGAACAGAAAAGGGATCAGCGTCACGGTGTCCTTGATGGTATCCTTTAAAGAATCAATTAAAATCTCATACATAGCGAAATGTATTATATGGCAAAAGCCTGCGATTCACAAGGAAAACAATCACATACACGCATACTGGCACAAAGCCTGATTCCAGACAAAAACGGATCCCCATATACCGAATCCCAATCCAACTGAATATAATAATACCCAAGCCGGAGCTCTGGCTGCCACAAGCTGCTGAATGAGCTCCGGCGACGTTCGTTACTCTACAATTTTGTTCCTTTATGTATTTTTGACAAAAGTGGACGGATTGCAGGATCTCATTCACCGATTGTTCGACAGCATACAAAACCGCCTGTAAAATACTCGTGAGAGATCATATTCAAGTCTGAAAATAAGACTGAATATGATCATTTTTATTTGATTGATTATTGCATTGACATGCAGGAAAGGAGATAATTATGAGTACAAACAGTAAGAACGAAAACGGTCATGATAATACCACAAATTATCCACGGCATAAGGCATATCAGGAACTGACCTTTACAGATGATTACATGTTTTGTAGGATCATGCAGTCTGAGCCTGAACTCTGCAGGAGGCTGATAGAGCTCCTTTTATGCAGACCGATCGCAAAGGTAGAGTATATCGATTCACAGCATGTTTTGAGCATAGATTCAGACATAAAGAGTGTGAGATTCGATGTATATCTGAAGGATGAGGCGGGCACAGTCATCGATCTCGAAATGCAGGTCAGCCGCAAGCCGGAGCTGCCGCGTCGCAGCCGGTATTACCAGAGCATCAATGATATCGATCATCTTGGCGCAGGAATGGAATACGAACAGCTGCCGGAAAGCTATGTAATATTCATCTGCCTGTTCGATCCGTTCAACAAGAACCTTCCGAGATACGAGTTCAGAGAACTGTGCACTGATGACACTACAATCGCACTTGATGACGGAACATATAAAGTGTTCATCAATGCAGATTATAAGCAGGATGATATACCTATTGAAATGAGGGCATTGTTTGATTACCTGTGCGGCAAGGAGCCGGACAGTGATCTCACTCGCGATATTGCGGAAAGTATTGCCCGGGCAAAGAAAAATCGAAAATGGGAGCGTGAGTACGTGCAGTTTATAGAGAAAATGATGGAAGAACGTAATATCGGCCGCGCAGAAGCATGGGATGAATCTGCCAGGCTGTTTGCGTTTGCGAAAGAGACGGGGCGGCTCGACGAGTATGGCCAGGCCTTCGAAGATGAGGCAGTAAGACAAAAACTCCTCGCCGACATGCAGGAATACGAGCACCGCTCCTGATTCCAGACCAATCCGGATCCCACATCATCTTGTTTGATTACCTGTGCGGCAAGGAGCCGGACAGTGATCTCACCCGCGATATAGCAGAAAGTATTACCAGGGCAAAGAAGAATCGAAAATGGGAGCGTGAGTACGTGCAGTTCATAGAGAAAATGATGGAAGAACGTAATATAGGCCGTGCAGAAGGCCGTACAGAAGGTTTAGCAGAGGGCCGCGCAGAGGAACGGAATGAATCTGCCAGGTTGTTCGCTTTTGCGAAAGATACGGGGCGGCTTGACGAGTATGGCCAGCCATTTGAAGATGAGGCGGTAATACAAAAGCTCCTCACCGACATGCAGGCATACTGGCACAAAGCC
>JAFRGH010000188.1 GCA_017433945.1 Mogibacterium sp.
AATCGCCTGACACGATATGCTGCCAGTTCCTGATCACAAGATATTCAAGGCACGAGGGAAGGATTCATGTGATCCTTGTAAACGAGAATCTGGGATACTGATGTCATAAGCCGTGAGTCAATGGGAACTCATGCCCGTCCCCTGTTGACTTGCGTACCATCCCAGTGACTCGTCCGCACTGACTCGTTATTGAAATCGCTGTTTGGGTGATTTATAATCATTTCGGTAAGCAAATAATTTCTGATATTTGAATGAACGGAGACTGGAAAAATGTTTGATAAACTGATCGAAAAAGTCAAGGCTGAGCCTAAGAAAATCGTATTTACAGAGGGCACTGATGCCCGTATCCAGGAGGCAGCTGCGAGACTGCTCGCTGAGGATCTGATGGGCGTAGTGCTCGTCGGCAATGCTGATGAAGTAAATAAAGCTGCTGCCGAAAAAGGCTTCGATATCAGCAAAGCGGAGATCGTAGATCCTGAGAATTACGACGGCATGGAAGAGATGGTCGAAAAGATGGTAGAGCTCCGCAAGGGCAAGATGACTCCGGATGAGTGCAGAGCTAACCTGCTCAAGGGCAATTATTTCGGAACAATGCTCGTAAAGATGGGCAAGGCTGATTGTCTGCTCGGCGGCGCAACATATTCTACTGCTGACACCATCCGTCCTGCACTGCAGCTGGTCAAGACAAAACCGGGCGCGCATCTTGTAAGCTCCTGCTTCATACTCAACAGAGATTGCGGCGATGAGAATCTCCGTACTATCGCTATGGGTGACTGCGCAGTAAACCTTGACTATACAGACAGCAAGGACAAGGAAGGCAATGTTACTTTCACCGGCGCTCAGAAGCTCGCGGAGGTCGCTGTAGAAATTGAAAAATGCGCCAGAACCTTTGGCATCGACCCGAAGGTCGCCATGCTCAGCTTCTCGACAAAGGGCTCCGGAAAGGGAGGCACTGTTGCTCTCTCCGCTGAGGCTGTCAAGAGCGCTAAAGAGCTCAATCCTGAGATGAAGATCGACGGCGAAATGCAGTTCGACGCTGCTGTTTCTCCAACAGTAGGCCAGCTCAAATTCCCTGGCTCTGAAGTCGCAGGTTATGCTAACACATTCGTGTTCCCGCTGATCGAGGCAGGCAATATCGGCTACAAGATCGCTCAGAGACTGGGCGGATATGCCGCTTACGGACCTATCCTGCTCGGACTCAACGCTTCTATCAATGACCTCTCGCGCGGATGTGATGCCGAAGAAGTTTACAGGATGTCGATCATCACTGCTGCACTGTAGGATGCGGTCCGGAACTATAGGACGAGGAGAGATTTTTAGCGAGATTTTTATAATGCGAGCGGAATAAAAATGACAAAGATTGATCCTTTTCTGCGTTTTGCGCAGCAAAAGGATCAATTTGTTGGTAATGTATTGTATCATAGTGTGCCTGACAGGCGAATCAGGCCTCTTTGAGCATACAGGATGACATATTGGGGTATGCCTGAGGCAGTGAGATACCAGATAGTCTGCAAAAATGCGGATTGTTTACAGGAGATTGAGAAAAATGAGTGATTATATTGTAAGAGCGACGGCTGCCGGCGAGACTATCAGGGCGTTTGCCATCAGATCGACTGAGCTTGCGGAAACGTCGCGTGAGACTCATCACAGCTTTCCGGTCGTGACTGCGGCTCTTGGCAGACTGCTGAGCGCAGCGGCTATGATGGGTTCGATGATGAAGGGCGAAAAGGATATGCTTACCCTGACCATGAAGGGCGACGGGCCGATAGGTCAGATGACTGTGACAGTCGACAGCCACGGAAATGTAAAGGGATTTCCTGCCAATCCTGCTGTTGTGGTTCCCGACAAGAGACCGGGCAAACTCGATGTAGGCGCTGCTGTCGGTAAGGGAATATTCAGCGTGAGCATGGATCTCGGACTCAGAGAGCCTTACAATGGTCAGGTAGAGATACAGACGGGCGAGATAGGCGACGACATTGCTTATTATTTTACAGTGTCGGAACAGACTCCGTCCGCAGTCGGCCTCGGTGTCATGGACGATACAGATACTACGGTAACGCATTCGGGCGGTTTCATCATACAGATAATGCCGGACGCATCCGAGGAGACCATCAGCGCTATCGAAGCAAAGGTGGCGGCATCCGAGCCGGTCACGACGATGATGGAGCAGGGTATGGGCCCGGAGGATATCCTGGCACATTTCCTTGGAAATCTCGATCTTAAGATAACGGAGACACTGCCTGTCAGGTATCACTGCGGCTGCTCAAAGGAGAGAGTCGCAGGGGCGCTTTCGACCATCAGCGAAAAGGATCTGCGCGAAATCATCAATGACGGCGAGGAAATCGAAGTAAAATGCTATTTTTGCAATTCGGCGTACAAATTCGGTATTGATGAACTCGAAGAAATCATGGCTTCGCGCAAGGCGGACTGATAAAAAGCTTAAAAAACATCCGGGCCGGCTGCTGCAGACGACCCGGATGCTGTTTATTCGGCGCTGAAGCCTGTTATGGTATAGGATGTTTTGCGGAGCGCGTCTGCGAAATCGCGCTCTGTTTTTTGTGCCTTTGAGAGGACTTCCGCCAGGTGCCTGCCAAGCTCGACGTGGGCCCAGCTGTCACCCATGGCATTGATGGCGTTTTCGACATTTGCCGCACAGTTGCTGCACATCATTCCGTCTATGCTGAGTATGTATCTGTAAGGATAGTGTGACCTGTCGGTATCAGCGACCTTTTTTACCTGAACTGACTCAGGACTGCCGCAGCAGCTTGACTTGGATTTGCCGCGCGCTTTTTGGACTGTTCCGTAGACAGCATATATGAGCAGTGCGGCAGCGATTATGATTATGAGAGTAGCCATTTGAAAGCCTCCTTATTATGTTGATCTTATTATGATGACTTAATTATGATGAGCTTACTTGGATGATAATTGAGTTTATCAAAGTTAAGTTAGGTTAACTGCCTGATTATTATAGCATTACTTCATAATAAATAACAGTACAGTTTTGAATAAGCTGATTTATCAAATACGTGTGAGAATACTCCCATCCTCTACAGGTGGTGAGATGAATCACACACCTTTTTCTTCACTAAAACAAAGTACAGGCAGCACAAGGATGACGTTCGATCAGCCGGTTGGGGGGTGCAGGGACACATTTGGCGTTTGACGTATTTGAATGGCGTAATTTGGCGGATCCCGGCGGAAAGTTGCACAGCTCAACATATTGAAATTTCAACGTTTTCGTGGTATAATACGAACATTAGTTCGGTGGGGGTATATCATGAAACGGATCAGAGGGTACAAGTATCGGGCATATCCGGATAAGAAGCAGCAGGAGTTCTTTTCCAAGAACTTCGGCTCATGCCGCTATGTGTATAATCACTACCTTGCGAAGAGAAAAGCAGAGTGGGAAGAGCGGCATGATACGATGTCATATAAT
>JAFRGH010000189.1 GCA_017433945.1 Mogibacterium sp.
AAAATGTTGTCTGACATAAATCCGGAAATGGTGACATATACCGGAAAGTGAAAGGTTCGATCCTTCTATGTCCGCAGCACACGTACACAGGCTCAAAGACCACGAATGTTGCAAAAGGGGAAAGCGACGCTTTAACATTGCCCCGAATAACTCAATAGAAAAAGGTGACGCTTTAACAGCATCACCACAATTATTGCAATAGCTTAATATGACGCTTTAACAGCACGCCACAAATATTGGCAAAGGTAGGGGTCAAACCACCAAAGAAGTTAAAGACCCTAAAACCGGTATACCGCCGGACTGAGAATGTAACGGGGAGAGCGATAGACCGGGAGGGCTGTCGGCTCTCCCTTTTTCGTGCATTTTATTAATGAGATCCTGCAATATTTTAATGCGTTTTTTCGCATATCGATTTTAAGGTGGACTAAATGCTGTATTTCATAATTCTTTTGTCGGTTTTCGTGTATTTTTTGTAGTGAGGTGTTATTTTTTGTTGCTTTTCGGATTATAGTATAGTTACAGCGTTAAGGCATTACTCTCAGAATCTTCAAAAGGAGGTCCGGATATGTCAAATAACGTTGTAGAAAAGATCAGGTCATTCCTCGAGGATGTAATCAGAGACAGGAAAACGCTGATCAAGATTCTGTCGATCATTCTGATACTGCTTACGGCGCTGATCTTCAGGATGCATTCATCAGCTGCAGACAGCAGAATAATTGAAGCTGAGGATGCAAAGGCCTCTTCCGCGGAAGAAGCAGATGAGGGAGGATCAGAGGTAGAGAATGATGAAGCTGCTCAGGTATTATATGTAGATATAGGAGGTGCTGTAAAAAAAGCCGGAGTATACAAAGTCGGACCCGGGACCAGACTCTATGAAGTGATCGAGATGGCCGGAGGGCTCAGGGATGATGCTGATACAAATTCAGTCAATCAGGCGGCATTCGTCGAAGACGGACAAAAGATAATCATACCTGTCCGGAACGATGATGCTGTCGATACAGATCTTGGAAGCATCCCTGATAATTCAGGAACAAGTTCTCAAAGCAACGCAGGGTCAGCCGGCTTTGTGAATATCAATACTGCCGGCAGGGATGAACTTATGTCTCTCAACGGAATAGGAGATGTTCTGGCGGATCGGATCATCGAATACAGAAAATCTAATGTTTTCAGCAAGAAGGAAGATATCATGTCTGTAAACGGGATTGGGGCTTCTAAATTCGATAAGATCAAGGATCAGATCATTATATAAGGAGGTGGTAGGGGTGTCATCGAATGAAAAAACGATCTACACCAACGAACTGCTGAACGATCTCCTGAATCAGATGAACAGACTCAACAACAGCATCACCAGCGCGTCCAGACGCAACAAGTATATATATAACCGCTCATCGTATCTGTTTTGCCGCAACCCCCGGAACCGCATTTCCAAGGATGAGTATAAGCAGTATGTGGCTTTCAGCAGCGCTGTGACTGACATTCTGAGCGATTACGGCATTGATCCCGGCCTGAGCGGCTACACCTATATTGAAGACGCGGTCATGATAATACTCGATCTCAATACCTTTGATCTGCGGCTCAATAACGATGTCTATCCGTACATCGCTCAGAAACACAGACTGGGAAACATAGACGTCGTGGAGCATAATATCAGAAACGCAATAAAAAGCGCGTACAGGAAGAACAAAAATGACCCGGGTTCGAACCATATGTATGAGTTTGAAAAGAATCCCGGCAACAAAAGGTTCCTGTTCCACGTTGCTGAACTTGTGTATATTCAAATGTGCGAGACTTTAAATTCAGCGGCAGGTTGATTTAGCTGATGCCTTCGTGATAGCATTGCGTGTAGCTGTGAACATCAGCTGCTACAATCAATGGAGGTATCTGCATGGACAGTAAAATGATCGACAGAATCAATGAACTTGCCCGTAAGTCAAAGACGACAGGACTCAGTGAGGAGGAAAAAGAGGAGCAGGCAGTGCTCAGAGCCGAGTATATAGCTGCAATCAGGGCTGACCTCAGAGCAACGCTCGAATCCATTGAGATCGTTGACGAAGTGAAATCCTGAACAAACAAGACTTACAATGGTTCTTCCGGTGATGTATTGAAACACTCTGATGCGTCACCGGGCTTTTTCTTTTCGGGTTTATTCAGAGCCTATTGGAATGAATGACTGTCCTGTGTTATAATATCAGGAGTTTTGATAATCAAGGAGACTATTCATGAAAAATCTTGGGGTAAATGAAGTAAGAGATATGTTCAGGGATTTCTTTGTGAGCAAGGGCCACTACGCAGGCGGCAGCGCTTCACTGATCCCTCGTAATGACAAGAGCCTTATGATAATCAATTCAGGTATGGCTCCGCTGAAACCGTATTTTGCAGGTGTCGAGACGCCTCCGTGCAGGAGAATGACGACATGTCAGAAATGCATCAGAACAAACGATATAGAGAATGTCGGCAAGACCGCCCGTCACGGCACATTCTTTGAGATGCTCGGTAATTTCAGTTTCGGCGACTATTTTAAGAACGAATCACTTCACTGGGGCTGGGAATTCATTACGGAATGGCTCGAGATGCCAAAGGACAAGCTTTGGGCCACGATTTATGAGGACGACGAACAGGCGCATGATATCTGGAGAAAGATCGGCATGCCTGAGGAAAGGATCGTTCGCCTCGGCAAGGATGACAATTTTTGGGAGATTGGGCTCGGACCTTGCGGACCATGCTCCGAGATTTACTATGACAGAGGCCCTGAATGGGGCTGCGGCAAGCCTGACTGCAAGCCGGGCTGCGACTGCGACAGATATATGGAGTTCTGGAACCACGTGTTCACACAGTTCTCCAAGGAAGAGGACGGATCGTATTCAAATCTCGCTCATCCTAACATCGATACAGGCATGGGGCTCGAGAGGCTCGCGTGCATACTGCAGGGTGTAAACTCGATTTTCGATGTGGATACAGTCAAGTATATCCGCGACTCCATCACCGAGATGGCCGGCGTTGAATACGAAGGCGGCACCAGCAAGGTGGATATAAGCGTAAGGATAGTCACTGACCACCTGAGATCAATGACATTCATGATCGCTGACGGCATACTGCCGGGCAATGAGGGCAGAGGATATATACTCAAGAGGATAATCAGAAGAGCCGCGAGACACTGCAAGCTGCTCGGCATCACAGAGGAGAATCCGCTCTCCAGACTCGCCGAGAGCGTCATCGAGACCTCGGGCGGAGCATATCCTGAGCTGGTCGAAAAGCATGATTATATCATCAAGATGATCAGAAACGAGGAGAGCAATTTCGCCAGGACCCTCGACAGAGGTATGGAGATCCTTGACGGATATATGGCCGAAATGGATGAAAAGGGAGAGACAGAGCTTGCCGGCGAACTCACCTTCAAGCTATACGATACATACGGCTTCCCTCTCGAGGTGACACAGGAGATACTCGAGGAAAATGGCAAGACCGCGGACGTGGACGGCTTCAACGATAACATGAAGCGCCAGAAGGAGCTCGCGAGAGCCAACCAGAGAGATACCGAGGACGAAGCATGGAGAGACGCCAGCGAGTACAGCGAGCTGCCTCATACTGTGTTCCTCGGATATACGGCCGAAACAGCTGAATCCAAGGTAATCCTTGTCGGCAATTACGACAGCTCGCGCAAATATGTCATCACCGAAGAGACTCCTTTCTACGCGACGAGCGGCGGACAGGTATATGATACAGGTGTTATAAAGCGCGGCAGTGATGAGCTGAGAGTAGTCGATACTGTCAAGGACAACGGCATCTATCTGCATGTCATCCATCCTGATGATTCGGGACTCGCAGACCAGCTGAACAAGGGCGATACGGTCAGCCTCTGCATCGATTCGCTCAGAAGACACAGGATCGCGAGGGGCCACTCCGCTACACATCTGCTGCAGCAGGCTCTTAGAGATGTTCTCGGCGATCACGTAATGCAGGCTGGTTCATATGTCGATGACAATTATCTGAGATTCGACTTCAACCATTTCCAGGCTGTAACAGCTGAAGAGATCGCTAAGATCGAGGATATAGTAAACGAAAAGATCGACGAGTTCCTTCCGATAAAGATGGAGGAGATGCCTATAGACGAGGCCAAGAAGCTCGGCGCCATGGCTCTCTTCGGCGAGAAATACGGAGATATCGTAAGAGTCGTGAGCATGGGCGATTACAGCATCGAGTTCTGCGGCGGTACTCATATCGACAACACAGGCAAGGTCGGCGGATTCAAGATCATAAGTGAAGGCGGCATCGCGTCCGGCGTAAGACGTATCGAAGCCATCACCGGATCCAACGTCATCAGGTATCTTGCCGGCAAGGAGACCACCATCAGCAGCGTAGCCGCATCCCTCAAATCAAGCGAGTCAGACCTTGTGCGCAAGGCAGCTCAGGTTATGTCGGATATTAAGGACCTCGAAAATACTATTAAATCTCTTAAGAGTGACGAGATCAGCGGCGCTCTTGGTGATATAATAGATTCAGCTAAGGATATCGGCGGAGTGCGCCTCATTACACGCAGCTTCGAAGACACGGATATCGAGCAGCTGAGAAATATTTCAGACGCGGTAAAGGCTGATAACGATAATATCGTTATGGTTTTCGCTGCAGTCAATGGCGGCAAAGTGACATTCATAGTATCTGTAACCGAAGATCTGGTAGGCAAGGGATATCATGCCGGCAAACTGATCAAGGAGATCGCTGCAGCTGCAGGCGGCGGTGGCGGCGGCAAGGCCAATATGGCACAGGCCGGTGCAAAAGATCCTTCAAAGATCGAAGATGCATTTGCCAAGGCTGAGGAGCTGTTATCCAGATAGAACCGCAGAGGAGGCGTAAGATTATGAGCAGCAAGAACACAATTATGTTTGAAGGATTTAAAGACAGTCAGATTGATAAAAAGGAAGCTCTTGTAGAGATCTACACAGCGCTGACCGAGAGAGGTTATAATGCGGTGGATCAGATAGTCGGATACCTGACATCAGGTGATCCTTCGTATATAACGAGCCATAATAACGCGAGAAATCTTATCCTGAAGATCGACAGAGATGAGCTTCTTGAAGAGATACTCATCAATTATCTGGGTATTTCAAAATAATCGTATGGATACAAAGCAAAGGATTCTCGGTCTTGATGTGGGAGATAAAACAATAGGGGTCGCTGTAAGCGACCCTCTTTGTATTATAGCAAGCGGAGTCACTACGATCGAAAGAGTGGGCATACGCAAGGATTGCGGCAAGGTGATAGATTATGTGCGCGAATTCGGCTGCAGTACGGTCGTTATAGGACTGCCCCTTAATCTTGATGACTCAGATTCAGTGCAGACACAAAAGGTCAGAGATTTTCGCACAATGCTCGAAAACAAGATGAGAAGCCTCGGACCTCTTTCGCGCGTAAAGATAGAATGGCAGGATGAAAGGTATTCTACAGAGGAAGCCGAAGAAGTCCTCATACAGGCTGATATGAGCCGCGAGGACCGCAAAAAGATAATAGACAGACAGGCCGCAATAGTAATACTGCAGCGCTATCTGGACAGATCATCATATTGTACATAAGTACTATATAGCTATAATGACATCAGGGGTTGTCAGCTGAAACACAGGATCTGGGGGCGCCAACAGCAGCGCCCTGATCTTTTTGAAGCACATAAAGAAAAATTAAGAATAACAGCTGCCTGAATGGTGCATAATAATAACACAATAACTACAAAAAACTCTTATACAGACTTTACACTGCAGTTGTTGAATTATATCAAAAAAAGGACGAGACAATGAAAAAAGCAATCAGCATCACGATTTTGTTAATAATGGTCATATCCGCGGCGGCGCTTACTGCAGCTGCGACATTTGAGGACCGAAGTGATGACCGCGTGCATGATGAGAGGTTTTTTGATTCTCTTGTAGTAGACGGAGTGGATGTCTCGATCTATCAGGGAGGCAACAGCGACTGGAACGCGGCTAAAGCTTCGGGCATAGATTTCGCCATAATGAGGGTAACTCTGACTCGCAATGTATCCGGTACCATGGAGACTGACAGCGTCTTTGAAGAGCATTACAACAATGCGAAAGATGCAGGAATAATGTGCGGCGTATATGCGTTCTCTCAGGCAAAAGACGCTGAAGAAGGCGCCAAAGAAGCTGAATTCGCGGTCGCGCGTCTCCAGGAGCTTGGTATAGGACCGGAGGATCTGATGCTTCCTGTATACATGGATTACGAATTTCTCAATAAGGGAGCAAGCAGACTCAGTGATCTTACATCCGAAAACGCGATTGCCGCAGCACAGGCGTTTTGTGAAACCGTACAGTCTTATGGCTATGACGCGGGCATCTATGCCAATTCGTCATTTTTTACCGAGTATCTGAACGAGGGCCGCGATTTTTCGGATGACATTGATCTGTGGATCGCTCAGTACAGCAGTTCCATAAGCTCTGAGTGCCGCTATTCCAAATGGCAGTACAGCAGCTCTGCCAAAGTCCCTGATATCTATGTTAATTCAGAGTCGGACGTGCTGGATGATGTCGATATAAACTACTGGTACATCGACAGAGAGATCGGAGATTCGCCTATAAGCATAAGCGGAAACACCAATCTTGAATATACAGGCGGACCCGTACTTCCGGAACTGGCGGTTCACGACGGTGAAGAGCTTCTCGAGGAGGGCACAGACTATATCGTTGGCGGTATCAGAAATATAGACGCAGGCGACGGCGCTTATGCGTATATCAAAGGAATCGGTGAATACGAAGGTTACGCGCTCGTTCCTGTCAATATCGAAGATGATCAATTCGACAGCATCAATCTGCCTTCAAAAGTCATCAAGGGAACCAATTATGAAAAGACCGGATACAGGATCTATTCCGATTCAGACAGGACATGCATAGGAACAGTGCCCGAAGGTCTCACTTCAAAGGAGCTGCTTGATGATATAGAGCTTTCCAATGAGGATTATCACATGGGTATGATCAATTCTCACGGTGAAAGAATGGATGATGATTCAATAGTTGATTTTAACGATATGATAGGCATCTATAACGAAGATGATACGCTTATCGGAACCATCGATATCGAGACCGAAACCGAAAAAGGCATAAACAATATCAGGCACAAATAGAAGCAGCGCAATAAGCACAATGACGGCCTCTGCATAAGCAGGGGCTGTTTTTACTGCTCGCGAGACATCGGCCTCGCGGCTGTTCAATGATCATTTAATATTTTGCTCACTCTTGAACAGCACGGAGCTGTTGCGGTAGAATTACAGGCATAGAAACAATAACCGGGGAGAAGAATGAAAAGACTGAGACTGTTCAGCAAAATACTGATACTAATAATGAGCCTTATAATTGCGGCGCAGACTCTGGTATCGTGCGGTAACTCGCGTGATGCCGTTATTTTTGCAAGCGGAGCTTTTTTGAATAAAAATGTTCAGTCTTCATTTTCCTATAAGATATACAAAAAACCTTCACATTACCGCAAAGCATTTAAGGATAAAATGTCCGAAGCATATGAGATAATGCAGTCCTATATAGATGATGACCGCACTCTTCCCATACCTGGTATAGTGGAGACCTACACGACCGGCAAGGACAGCAACAGCATCTCGTTCGGCTACGTGCCTCAGGGTTTGTGTAAGGCAGGCGATTTTTTCCTTATAACAGCATATGATGGAGACAAAGAAAGGAATTCTGTCATATACGTGGTGGATATCGCGGAAAAAAAGATCATTTCTACGCTGACTCTGCCGAACCGATTCCATGCCGGAGGAATAGCCTTTGACGGTGAGCGCATCTGGGTGACCGGAGCTACCTCCGACAAATACGAAGGCGATCCATTCGTGCAGTACATCGACTACGCGGATTTTGAGGAAATGATACAGCACCCTCTATGCCGCGTTACAAAGAAAAAGATTTCGCCTAAGGTATATATCAAGAATAAACCATCATTTCTTGAATGCACGAATGGTGTGCTCTGGGTCGGCACCTATGTAGCCAGCAAGAACACTCAGAGGGGATATATGAACGGTTATCCTATTTCTTCCCAAAACGGTAAGGTCAAGCTCGATACGATGATGTATTATGTCATAAGCGGGATCGATTCGAGCGCTCAGGGTGCCGCTATTTACGGCAATTACCTGTATGTATCAAGCTCTTACATGGGATGGACATCCAGGATCAAGTCTTCATTTGTGACCATGTACGATATCGATAAGCTCTTTAACGGCAAGACTTCGATCAATCTCAGCGGTAAAGAGGTACGCAGGATAGAGGTCCCTAAGATGAATGAGGAGATAGAGATCGATGAAGGCATACTTTATATTAATTATGAATCGGCATATGACGGCTGGCCTGTCCCTGTGATCAGAACAGACCGGATAATGGCGGTCAGAAGGAATCTGTGGAGGTAGTCATGGACGAAAGCAGAAAAAAACGGATGCTGATCATAATTGTCATGATCGTCTTGCTTGCAGCTGCAGTTGCAGGTGCGCTCATAAACAGAAAAATGATCTCTGATCCGAATTATATAATCAAGCACAGCGCGACCGTCATCAAGGCGGAAAAGCCTGTATCTGTATCCTATGATTTAGGACATCCGATATTCCTTTTTGACAAAAGAATACCTGTCTATATGTTTACTCCTGATGAAGACGGTGAGTATGTCTTTGATATAACAGATATCAGCACAGAGACAGATGATTATCTGGTAATGAGCGTTACGGACAGGAAATTCTCCGAATATATTAATGCAAACAATATTCCGGGCGAGGACGATGTGTCCGCGGATGATTCTGATGACAGCTCTCAGAACAGTGTTACCGGTGAGACTTTTTTGCAAAAGGGGCACAAATACTATATTTTCATCGATGCTGCATCAGAGGAGAATCTGCACAAGGGCAGCTTCAGCATCAGTGTAAACAAGTCGCCGGAAGAGATAAAGCCTGAGATGATCCAGGTTGACCAAAAGGTCCGGATAGCAGTAAACAAAGGCGAACAGACCGGCCTGATATTTGTTCCTGAAGAAGCAGGATACTACAAATTCAAATCTGAAATAGCATCAAAGAATGCTGCCACGGGCTTTTCCGCCATAAGCGATGTCACATCTAATGAAGGAGAGAATGTTATCACGGTCACCGACGGGATATGCCGGCTCGAACCAGATACAGAATACTATATTCAGATAAGCGTCGAAGATATAAAGGGCAGATCCGCGAAAGTCGATGTCTGGTGCCGAAGGATAGCTGACGCGGCATTCGACGAGGACGGCAGTGCCAGGCTTGACGCGCGGGCGATGATCGATTACACAGCCGACGAATCAGGCCGTGTGCTGATCCACTCGGAATCCAAGGGTGACCCGAAGGTCTTTGTTTATGACAGTGAAAACATGCCTCTCCGGGCGGATGATGATTCCGGCGCTGATTTTGGCGGGAGTGATGATGATTTCGCTGTGATGCTCGACTGTGAAAAGGGTCAGGAGTATCATATATATGTAACAGGTGAGCTGAATGAGTGCAAAGTATTCGCGGCGCCGTTCGAGCTCCCTGATGAAGAAAACAGTGACGGCGTATCCGATAATGATGCGAATGATACTCAGCCCTGATATCGCTCATCAGGATACCGGCATTTACTCAAATAATAAAGGTCAAATAATATCAAATAATAAAGGAAGGAAAAGGTTAGAATAGTGAAAGAGTACAGATACACAGAACCTGATTTTACTCAGGAACAGTTTGTCAGCGCGCCTGATGCAGCATTTGAGCCTGCGCCAAAGGATGGCGTCGCGCCTATGAATTTTCATGCTATGAGCATTTATCCTGAATATTTCAAGGTGAACGGAGAATGGCTTCTGGCAAAGGAGAGCAGGATGGACTGTGTGCCTGTCCTTTCGGACGGAGAGATAAAGGTCGTCGAATTCAGGAATCTGAAGCGCGGTGATCTTATCGCGGTCGGCAGGACCGAGAACTGCGAGGATGGCCTATACGTTTATCCGTACGGATTCAGCGGAGGCGAAGCTGAGCAAAAGGATGTATTCGCTTTCAGGACGTCGAGATCAAGAGAGACCGCGTTCTCGGTCGACTATGACGAGCTTTATGACATACTGAGATATGAAAAAGATCACGGAAAGATCGTCTGGGTGATGGGACCGGCGTTTTCCTTTGACCATGACGCGCGCAAGGCGTTTGTCGGAATAATCAACGAAGGCTATGTAGACGCTCTGCTTGCCGGAAACGCTCTTGCCACACACGATCTCGAGGGCGCTTATCTCAATACCGCGCTCGGACAGAATATCTATACTCAGGAGAGCGTGCACAACGGTCACTATAACCACCTCGAGACCATAAACCGCGTCAGATATCACGGCAGCATAAAGAATTTCCTCGAAGAAGAGGGGCTGACCGACGGCATCATGGCTGCATGCGAAAAGAACAGGATACCTTATGTACTGGGCGGTTCCATACGTGATGACGGCCCGCTTCCGGAGGTATTCGGAAATGTATACGAGGCACAGGACAGGATGAGAGATGAGGTCAGGACCGCGACAACGGTCATATGCATGGCTACGATGCTCCATTCT
>JAFRGH010000190.1 GCA_017433945.1 Mogibacterium sp.
CATGTACTAGAACAGCAACGATTATAATCACCAGCACTTCATCTCTGATGCTTTTAGCGCATCAATTCTTTATTGACTCTTCACTTCTACTAAAACTATCTCATCATATAACAATTATGCTAGTCTCTTCTGAAGAGGTCTCTTGTGTAGACCTTGTCTGCTACGTCGCCGAGCATCTCTTCGTCGAATCTGTTCGCGAGTATCACATCGCTTTTCTTTTTGAATTTCTTTATATCGTTTACCACTTCGCTTCGGAAGAACTCGCTGCCGTTCTCAAGTGTTGGCTCATATACGATCACAGGGATTCCTTTTGCCTTGATCCTCTTCATCACACCCTGGATGGCGGATGCTCTGAAATTGTCTGAGTTGCTCTTCATCGTGAGCCTGTAGACGCCGACGGTCTTAGGATTCTTCGCGATTATCTGATCTGCGATAAAATCTTTTCTGACAGTGTTTGATTTTACAACGGCCTCTATCATGGTCTGAGGGACGTCCTTATAGTTGGCAAGCAGCTGCTTGGTATCCTTAGGCAGGCAGTATCCGCCGTAGCCGAAGCTCGGATTGTTGTAGTGGCTGCCGATGCGCGGATCCATGCAGACGCCGTCTATGATCTGCTGTGTATCAAGGCCCTTTGTCTGTGCGTAGGTGTCGAGCTCGTTGAAATAGCTGACTCTTACTGCGAGATATGTATTGGCGAATAGCTTGATGGCCTCTGCTTCGGTAGGGTGAGCGATAAGTGTCCTGATTTCCTGCGGCTTCTGTCCGGCACGTCTCTCTTCGGTGCGGGCGCCTTCGAGCAGCAGATCGGCGAATTTCTGAGCGATCTCATGCTGGTGATCATAAGCGCCGACGACGATCCTGCTTGGGTGCAGATTGTCGTAAAGAGCCTTGGATTCGCGCAGGAACTCCGGGCTGAAGATGATATTGTCGATACCGTATTTCTCACGGACGTGGTCGGTATATCCGACAGGTACTGTTGACTTGATGACCATCATTACCTCAGGGTTCACAGCCAGAGTCTGCTCGATCGCGTCCTCTACGGCGGATGTGTCGAAGAACTGGCCGACATCGTCGTAATTGGTCGGTGTTGCGATGATCACAAGATCGGCGCTGCCGTATGCAGCAGCCTTGTCGGTCGTGGTATGCAGACTGAGCTCTCGTTCGCCGTTTCTCGCCTCTTCGAAGAACCTCTCTATCTCATCGTCCTGGATAGGACTGTAGAAATGATTGAGCTTTTCGGCCTTTGCCGGTGTAGTGGTGATCGCTGTTACATTGTGGTTCTGCGCCAGCAGTACGGCAAGCGACAGACCGACGTAGCCGACGCCCACAACGGTGATGTTCATCCGCGGGATATCCTGATGATCCTTTTTCTTTATTTCATCTGCTTTTGTATCATCTGCTTCGGTATCGTCTGTTAATACTGTATCTGTATCAAAGCTGAGGACGGCGGCAAGTGCGAGGAGCTGATCAACAGAAGGCGTGTAATCCTGAGATTCGAGTCTGGACAGTATCGATCTGTTGATGCCTGTCTTGTCAGCAAGCTCGGCCTGCGTGATCCTGAGTTCTTTTCTGCGGCTGGCGACTGTATCGGCCAGCTTCTCGAGCGACAGTTTTTTCATGAAATTGATCCTCCAAATAATTATATACTGTTGCTGACAGCAACAATAATTCGGCGAAATGTATAAATTCAAGCGTAAAAATGTTAACATTTGTCACAAACAAAGTCAATCTATTGCGCCAATAAATCTATCGTGATATGGTGTTGCTGCAGTTTACGGAGGAACCGCATCGTGACAGCATCTAAACCAACGGTCGATTGATTCACGGCTTGCCTGGTGTTATCTTCTGTCCACAAGGAGGTGACGCGATATGGCAAAGAGTGTATATGCAAATGAAAGCGAAAAAGATTTCAACGCTATGCTTAATGACAGCAGAGACATGCCGAAATACAGACTGATCTCGGACGAGAGGACGATCGGCTATTACGGCGGCAACCGCATGTTTATGGCGCCGCCTGTATTCTACGACAAGGTGATGCGCCGGGTGCCGGAGGGAATGGTGATCACTAGCGGAGAGATCCGCGAGTATTTTGCGATGATTTCGGGGGCTGATTTTACGGAGCCTGTCACAGCAGGAATCTTCATCAATATTGCGGCCTGGGCGAGTGAGCAGAGGGAGACGGACAAGACGCCGTACTGGCGTACTCTCAAGGCAAATGGTGAGCTGAATGACAAGTATCCCGGCGGTATAGACGTGCAGCGCGAGAGGCTGGAGGCTGAGGGCCATACGGTTATAAGCCGCGGCCGTAAGAATATCCGCTGGTATGTCAAGGATTACGAGAATGTGCTTTTCGATCCGGACAGCATTGATGCTTCGATAATATCGGAGGTGCGGAAATGACCAGATCTCTTGCGGGTCAGTATATAAGATATCTTAGGGTAAAGAAGGATCTGACGCAGGCTGAGCTTGCCGAGCGTCTCAATATAACGGACAAGGCGGTGTCGAAATGGGAAAGGGGCCTTTCCTTTCCGGATATACTGCTGCTGCCGAAGCTGGCGGAGGTGCTTGGCGTCAGTGTCGGCGATCTGATCAGCAGATACGATGAGAGGCATGCGGAGGACTACTACCGCGGGGATCCGGCTGAAATGCTGGTCCCGAGCTATGAGATGTCGTCTGATCTCAGGGCGCCGCTGCATATTATCCTCGGCTGCTCAGAGCTGATAAGGCTGAACCGTGATGACAGTGACAAGATAGACAGATATCTTGAGGCCATAAGGGTGTCCGGTGAGTATCTGCTTTGGGCTTTGAACAAATCCTCTTCGGATACGGATGCTGCGGCTGATGAAGATTTTGAAAAATATCACAGGCGGTATGAATACCTGTACGGCTTTGCGGCAGGCGGTGATGCAGAGGAGGGTCCTGCGGCTGCTGATGAAGCACGGACAGCCGCAAATGAAGTAGTGAGATATGATTTCAGCGGAAACAGGATACTGGTCGTCGATGATATGGCTGTCAATCGCGAGATACTGGCGGCGATACTGAGGCAGACCGGAGCGGAGATCGAATTCGCTGAGGGAGGGCAGGAATGCGTAGATCTGGTCGCGAGGAGGGATGCCGGCTGCTTTGACCTGATCCTGATGGATCTGCTGATGCCCGGAATGGACGGGATAGAGGCCGCGAAGAGGATACGGGGCATGGCTGACAGGGAAAAGGCTCTCATTCCGATGATAGCGGTCACCTCTAATGTGCGAAACAGCGAAAGAGAGGCTGCGTACGAGGCCGGAATGAACGCATTTACCGAAAAGCCGATACTGATAGATAAGCTTTTTGCGACGATAAAGCAGTTTTTGTAATTTTGTAACAGCGAAGGAGGGCCGTGCATTAATTGATGCGCGGGTCTGACGATGCATACGGAAGTGTGTCCGTATGCATGTACAACGATGATTATGTAAAATGTGAGGAGCGGGCTGCGGAGCGGTATACCTGAAACTATCGGGTTATCGCTCCGCGGTTTTATCCGGCGGCTTCATACTGACAGCGGCCTTGCTGTCCGGTTTGATATACTGTACAATTAGTCAGAAAAGGAGAACAAAAGATATATGAGTAATTTTGACCGAAGAATACTTATCATCGTTGAGAACCTTCCTGTGCCGTTTGACACGAGGGTCTGGCAGGAGGCGACGACGCTGGCCGCTGCCGGATATACTGTATCCGTCATTTCACCTAAGGGCAAGGGCTATACAAGGGATGAGGAGTTCCTTGACGGTGTGCATATTTTCCGTCATGAGCTGCCGCCGGAGGGGAACGGACCGGTCGGCTATCTGAGGGAGTACAGCTCTGCTCTTTGTGAGGAGATACGGCTGGCGAAAAAGGTCTATGAGCAGATCGGCTTTGATGTGATCCACGGCTGCAATCCGCCGGATGACATCTATCTTGTAGCGCGGCAATTCAAAAAGCACGGGGTGAAATATGTCTTCGATCATCACGATATCTGCCCGGAGCTGTTTGAGGCCAAGTTTGATAATGCTGACGGGCCGTCGGACGGGCCGGAGCGCGGAAAGCATGGGCTGCCGCATAAAAAGCTGCGCAAAACGCTGCGCAGGGCTGTATACGGGACTCTTTACGGGAGCCAGCTGTTCTTTGAGAAGCAGACCTACAGGCACTGCAGCTTCGCCTTTGTGACCAATGAGAGCTACAAAAAAATAGCGATAGAGCGCGGCGGGATGGATCCCGAACGCGTTATAGTGCTTCGCAGCGGTCCGAAGCTCGAGCGCATGAGGATAATGGAGCCTGTAGAGTCGATCAGGCGCGGATATAAGTATATGGTCGGCTATCTTGGCGTTATAGGGCAGCAGGAGGGTGTGGAATATATCCTGGAGGCCGCAAAGTATATCAAGGAGCGTGACAACAATGTGTTCTGGGGGATCGTCGGAGGAGGCCCGCACCTTGAAGCTCTCAGGAAACAGGCTCATGATATGGGGCTTGATGACTGTGTCGAGTTCACCGGAAGGGTGCCGGATCAGCAGATGCTCGAGTATCTGAATACTGCCGATGTCTGTGTGAACAGCGACAAATACAACAGCATGAATGACAAGAGCACGATGAACAAGATACTTGAATACATGGCTCTTGCCAAGCCTATAGTCCAGTTCGATCTGACTGAGGGAAGATACTCCGCTCGGGATGCTTCTCTGTACGCAAGGAACAACGACGCTGCCGATATGGCCGAAAAGGTCATCGAGCTGCTGAATGACCCTGAGAAGCGAAGACGTATGGGCGAGTACGGCAGGCGCAGGGTCATCGAGGAGCTGAGCTGGGAGCATACGAGCAAGGCGCTGCTCGAGGGCTACGATAAATTCTTTACCGGACAGTTCGAGTGAGCTGCCGGACGTGAGTCACGCGGATTGGATGCTTATACTATTTTGAGATTTTAATTGAGAGGAACAGAGGATAATGAATATCAGTATTTTTGGTCTGGGTTATGTTGGATGTGTCGGGGCTGCGTGCCTTGCGAAAATGGGACATCATGTCATAGGCAACGATGTTTCGGAGAGCAAGGTGGAGCTGATCAATCAGGGCAAGCCTACTATTATTGAGGCGGAGATAGAGGATCTGGTGCGCGAAGGACGCGAGAGCGGCAGGCTTGAAGCCAGTATGGATATTCAGTACACGGTGGATAATTCGGATATTTCCTTTATCTGTGTCGGGACTCCGAGTAGCAGGGAGGGGCATCTTAATCTGAACTATATCTACGGTGTGGCGCGCCAGATAGGCGAGGCTCTGCGTTCCAAGGACAGCTTTCATATCGTTGCTGTACGCAGCACTGTCCTGCCGGGCACTAACAAGGCCGTGGGAGAGATAATCGCCGAAGCCTCAGGCAAGGAGAGAGACAAGGATTTTACTGTCGTGTCCAATCCGGAATTTTTGCGTGAGGGGACCTCGGTACAGGACTATATGAATCCGCCTCTGACTCTGATAGGTACGGATAACGAGTATGCTGAGAAGCAGTTCCGCGAGCTGTACAGGGATATACCGGCCGAATTCGTTTCCACGGATATCGAGGTCGCCGAGATCATGAAGTACGTGAATAATACCTTCCACGCTCTTAAGATAGTGTTCGGGAATGAGGTCGGCAATATCTGCAAGGCTCTCGGCATTGACAGCCACAAGGTGATGGAGATATTCTGCAAGGATAAGCAGCTTAATATTTCTCCGTATTATTTCAAACCGGGATTTGCTTACGGCGGCTCATGTCTGCCTAAGGATTCAAAGGCTCTGAGAACTCTGGCTCATGACCGCTATGTCGAGACTCCGGTGATCAATGCCATAGATCCGTCCAATGAGATCCAGAAGCAGATCGCGGTAGATATAATAGAGAGCAAGGGACGCAGGGCGGTAGGGATACTGGGCCTCAGCTTCAAGGCGGGCACGGACGACCTTCGCAACAGCCCTATTGTCGATGTTGCGGAGGCTCTGTACGGCAAGGGCTATGATATACAGATATATGACCGCAATGTGCGCGTATCCCAGCTGACCGGGACAAACTCGGATTTTATCAGGGCTAAGCTGCCGCATCTGCATCAGATAATCACTGATGATCTGGACGCTGTCTGCAGCGAGTGCGATGTGCTGGTCATCACCAACAAGGAAAAGGAGTTTGCCGGGATTCCGGACAAGTACCCTGACAAGTGCATTGTAGACCTTGTCCGTCAGTTCAGAGAGCTTGATTATGACGGCAATTACGAGGGCATCAGCTGGGCCAATATCAATACGAATGCTGCTCAGGACAGGCCTGTTGAGCGCAATATGCTCACGACTGAGTATTAAACCCGGTCAGGATCTGGAGGAATAAGGATTAATGTGTGGTATTGCAGGGTTTTATAATGATGAGCTTCCGCGAGTGGAGGTAATCAAGGCTATGGCGGACAGGATGGCGCACCGCGGGCCGGATGATGACGGATTCTGGCTGGACGGGCAGTCCGGCTGGACCTTCGGTCATCGGCGCCTCTCTATACTGGATCTGTCCGAATCCGGTGCTCAGCCGATGATATCGGCGTCTGAGCGCTTCGTCATCTGCTTCAACGGAGAAATATATAACGCGGAAATACTGCGCGATAAGCTGATCAGCGGCGGCTTCGTCAGGGCTTTTCGCGGTCACTCCGATACAGAGATATTACTGGAGGCTATCGAGGCCTTTGGTCTTGAGGATACCCTTAAGCAGTCAAAGGGAATGTTTGCTTTTGCGGTATACGACAGGCAGGAGCGCGTGCTTCGCCTCGCGAGGGACCGCGCAGGCGAGAAGCCTCTGTATTACGGTTTCATACGTGACGGCGCAAGGAGGCCTTTCTTTGCCTTCGCTTCTGACTGCGCTCTTTTTGGCTGCATTCCGGGTTTCAGGAAGGAGATAGACAGGGACGCGCTTGCGGCTTTTTTGCTGTACAAGTATGTTCCGGCTCCGATGTCTGTTTATAAGGATGTATACAAGCTGCCTGCAGGCAGCATTCTGACTCTGAGTGAGCCGTTTACTGAGCCTGTGATCACGACTTACTGGTCGATGATCGATACAGCAAGATACGGCGAGGAGCATCCTTTTACCGGATCATATGAAGAAGCTAAGGAAGAGCTTGAAAGGCTGCTGACTGATTCGGTCAAGGGACAGATGATTGCTGATGTGCCGGTTGGAGCGTTTTTGTCAGGCGGCATCGACAGTCCGCTGGTGGTGTCGATAATGCAGAAGCTCTCTGAGCGTCCGGTCAAAACCTTTACCATAGGCTATGATGATCCCAGGATCAACGAGTCTGAATTTGCGGCGGATATCGCGAGGCATCTCGGAACGGAGCATACCGAGCTGATACTGACCGAAAGAGAGATGAAGGAGCTGATACCGCAGCTTCCGTATTATTTCTCCGAGCCGCTGAGCGATTCGTCTGTCATTTCCACGTATTTTGTGAGCAAACTGGCAAGGCAAAGGGTGACTGTGTCTCTTAGCGGGGACGCGGGCGATGAGCTGTTCTGCGGCTACGAGAGGTACTGGGAGACCGGAGAGCTGTGGAACAGGATCAATAAGATACCTTTTGCTCTGCGTAGAGGCAGCGGCAGTATCATTGACGCTCTTAGGCTGTCCAGGCATCCATTCTTTTTTAAGGCGGGTGAGTGCCTGAAGGCTCGGAATGTCAATCAGATCCGCGAAATGATACAGTACCGCCGGGACATAGAGACCGGATATCTGGTGCCGGGCGGCTCGATACCGCCTATAGGCGATACTGACGCAAAGCTGAATAATATTTATGCTTCGATGCAGCTTGCGG
The DNA here is from genome assembly GCA_017433945.1 of Mogibacterium sp. Classification (GTDB taxonomy): domain Bacteria; phylum Bacillota; class Clostridia; order Peptostreptococcales; family Anaerovoracaceae; genus Crickella. The sequence goes on from JAFRGH010000190.1 coordinate 7,809, forward strand.
ATATGGAGAACTATTTTGCGGACGATATACTGTATAAGGTCGATCACGCGAGCATGGCGCATTCGCTCGAGAGCCGCGCGCCTATGCTGGATCGTGACTTAGTGGAGTTCGCGTGGACGCTGCCGCAGGATTTCAAATACAAGGATCATGTTAGCAAGCGCATACTGCGGGACCTTTTGTACCAGTATGTGCCTGAGAGCATGCTTGACCGCCCGAAGCAGGGATTCTATGTGCCTATCAGGAAGTGGCTGCTCGAGGGTTCGACCTTTGAATACACGAGCGAGCTGCTCGGGCACAGCCACCTTGCAAGGGACGGATACCTTGACGGGGATGTCGTGAAGGATGTCTGGGAGTTTTTCCAGAAGAATCACAAAAAGCATCAGCTCGTCTTCAATATACTCATGGCGGAGCAGTGGTATCGAAGTGTCAAAGAGCAGTGAACCGGCAGAGAGTAGTTCCTCAGAGGGGAAAAACGTTTCCGGGAACTACAAGGAGAATTGAAACCTGCGACGGCACAGGATAGCATTTTCAGTGTACGTCGCAGGTTTTTGCGTTGGCTGTTATTTTTTTTCTGTATTGCTGCGGATGAGGTCGCAGTATCTGACGTACTCGTAGAGGCGGGCTTCACGGGTCTCCGGATCGGAATTGTTTCGGTCCATACGTCCGGTCTCCGGATTGTAGGTCAGCTCTTTTTGCAGTTCAAGCAGCTTCCGTATCTTATCATTCTGAAGCTCATCATCTGGGGCATCGTTCAGCATGAGGTCGATCAGAGGGATCTCGAATGCAGGGGAGTTATAGCCATAGGCGTATTTGTTCATGGCCTCAGGCGAATCCGTGCCGAGGCGCTTGTTCAGGGCGTCTGTATCCCTTGCGTAATCAAGGGCTTTACGGAAATCAGGCTTCACAAGCAGCGGATAGTAATCGCGCAGGCAGGCGATGACCGCGTAGCCGTACAGCTCGAACAGATGGTATCCCTCCTCCTGTGTGATGAGATCAACGAATTCCGTGTCGAAGATATCCAGCTTTAGGCCGGCATATTTGACATACTGCTTGAGATACAGATACATGAATTCCGCGCGCGGCCATTTCATGGCACCGAAATGCCTGATCAGACCATTTGAGTGTATACCGAAATACTCGTTGTACACACGCTCGAGGTGGCGGTCGACCTGCCGGCGTATTTCCCTGTATTCCCTATGCTTAAGTATGAGAAGGCCTGCGATGGCGAACCATATCTGATGATTAAGAGTCTGATCAAAGCCTGCTTCGGTGCCGTCAGGCTCAACCTTTTTCCATAATCCGGTCTTTTCATCAAAGCGCTGGGAGTGGAATATCCTGACCGCGCAGTCCAGATAATTATTATCCTCGAAGGTCTCGTAGGCGTATACCAGTGCTTCGATGACCCAGGCCTGGCCTATCATGCCGTTGAGCTGATCCGGCCATTCTTCACTTATGCAGGCTATCGCGCCGGTTTTGCTGCGGCCCTGCATGTCGAGCAGATAATCGGCGAATCTGAGAGCGATATCCCTGTATTTTTCATCTTTGGTTGTTTTCCACAAATAAGAATAGGTGATGAGCCAGTGGGCGGTATTCCTCACCGGTGTATCAGGGCAGCCGTAAGGGCCGTTGCAGCCCGGAGCTGCGTGTCCTGCTTCGAGAAATCCGTCATAGCGTGCGTCAGCTATCATCTGCAGGAAGCTGTCTATGTCATTTACCGCGGATGCCGTGCCGTCACATGCTTTCCTGTCCGCTGCACGGACGGCATCCCCGGCGCTGCTGCCGTGGAACGCGGTCGTCTCAGTCAGTATCCTGCGGTATGCGGCAGCGGTCTGCCTGGCGGTAGTCTTCCAGTTGTGCCTTTCGTTTACTATGCCGCGGATGGCGGATCTGTATGCCTCGAGCTCTTCCGGTGTTTTATCGAGTGCCTCGATTATGGCATCCCTTAGCGCGGCAGCATCCTCTGATCTGAACAGTATGCCGGCCTTGCCGTTATCTGTTCCTTCTATGAATGTAGGAACATCGCTTGCGATCACAGGCACCTGATAGGTGTATGCCATCAAAAGCACGCCGCTGCCGTATATCTTCCTGTACGGGAAGAGGAGATAGTCGGCGCTTCCGATAAGCTCCGGTATCTCATCCTCGGGAACGCGTGAGGATGAGAACTCGACGCAGTCTTCAATACCGTATTCGCGTATAAGGGCCGGGTAGTCGGTCGGATCCAGCTTAGGGTACTGCTCGCCCTTGATGATGAAGCGGCATTTCGCGCGGTCACCTGGATCCATGAGGGAGATGGCTCTTAGAAGTATGTCGACTCCCTTATATGGCCTGATCCGGCCGAAGCAGACGAAATTTTTGCGTGCATGCGTGCCGCCGGAAATGCTGTGCTGAGTATCGTATGTCGTATACAGTCCTCTCGGGATCACTGCTATCTTTTCATCAGAAATGCCGAATTTGTCCTGCAGCTCTTTTTTTGACGCGTCATTGTGGACGATAAGAAAATCACAGGCCTTGTAAAATCTGCCGTACAGATCCATGTCGCCGGGAGCGGGCTCATGCGGAAGAACGTTGTGGACCGTCATGACAAGCTTTTTATAGTATTTGCGCATCAGGTAATAGAGCTGCATCTCCGCGCTGGCTTTTTTGAAGCTCTGTATGTGGAGCACGTCGTAATGGCCCTTGCGGATCTCGTTTCCAAGATCGATAAGCGTGCTGCCGTAGTCAACGATGGCTTCGGCTTTGTTTTTTCCGCCGTCGTAGAATCTGCGGAGCCAGCGTATGCCGTCCTCATCAAGATCGTTTCTTTTGTTGCAGTAAATAGTCAGGTCGCACATGCTTTTGAGTTCGCGGGCAAGCTCCAGTACATATCTGTTGCCCGGGGAATGGTGCTCTACCATCAAAACCCTGATGCGTTTATTGTCTGCGGTCAGTCCTGTCATATCGATATCCTCCCGAATAGAATGTTTGCAGACTCAGTATACCATAATTCAATGAGTCAATGGGGATGGTTCGTAAGTCAAAAAGAACCGTCCCCATTGATTCATGCCATTGACTCGCATGGTAAAATAGACAAGATATGAATAATTTCAGCAGGATAGTCAGGACGATAGGAAGCTCGGGTATGGGATTCGTGATCAATTTTATGATCACGCTTATTCTGGTGCCTTATATCACCGATCTTATCAGTGCTGAGGCTTACGGCTGGGTGAAGGTGGCTAAGGATGCGGTGCTTTACTGCACTATGCTGATGCTCGCGATACAGGATTTTTCGACAAGATTCGTAGGATACAGCTATCACCGCAAGGATTTTAAGGATGCCAACAGGTATTACAGCTCGGTTTTCTTCGGCGACGCGGCGCTGGGCTCGCTGCTGTTCATTGCGGTCATGCTGGTCGTATCGAGACTTGATCATTTTTTTCAGGTCTCGCCGGAGCTGGTCAGAGATGTGCAGCTGCTGCTTGTATTCACAATGCTCAAGTTCCTGCAGACGACTGTAATGGCTGTATTCGAGTGCGGACCAATCATTTCGAACCGGATGTATATTGCTGGCAGGTTCAGGTTCCTCTCGTATCTGACGGAGGGCGCTCTGCTGCTCCTTTTTTATCATTGTTTCAGTCCGCGTGTTTACTGGGTGGGACTGGCGATACTGCTCTCGTCTGTCGTGATCACCGTTCCGAATTATGTGATTTGCAGGAAATATACTCCCGAGCTTAAGATAAGGATGGGAAGCTTCAGCGTGGCTGCTATGCGGCGCCTTGTCGGCAACGGGATATGGTCATCGCTCAACACTGTCAGCAATCTGCTGAACAACGGCTTCGATATTCTTGTGACTAACTGGATGCTCGCGCCTCTGAGAATGGGACAGCTTGCCGTCGTCCAGAGCATAAGCATCATCTATATATCTATATATACTATGGTTTCTCCGGCCTTCCAGCCTATGATACTTAAATGCTATTCACATGATGAGCATGACGAGATGATGCGCTGGTTCTATCTCGCGATGAAGACGAGCAGCCTGCTTTGCAGCCTGTTTTTTGCGGGCTTCCTGGCTCTTGGCAGAGAATTCTATCAGCTCTGGATACCTAATCAGGATACTGAGCTTTTGTACAGACTGACGGTCATAGCGGTCATCCCCGCGATCTCAGGGGGCATCATAGCTCCTATGTACTATTCATATACCTTAAAGGTCAAAAAAATGATACCTTTCTTTTTCTCTGTTGCCTGCGGACTTTTGAATGTGGGATCGATGCTGATCCTTCTCAGGTTTACGGATCTCGAGCTCTATGCCGTTGCGGGAACTACGGCGGTGTATCTTGTCGGAAATCACTTTATTTCCAACGGCCTGTACGCGTGCCATATTCTCACCGAGCCTAAGAAGCTGTTTTATAAAAAGGTCGCGAGATGCGTGCTTGCGTCAGCCGTTATGGCAGCTGCTCTTAAGCTTTTTGCTATGCTCGTGCATCCTGAGGGATGGATATCGCTGATCATCTGCGGCATTATGTGCTGCGTCATAGGGATCCCGATATACTTTTTGAGCGGATTTGACAGCTCGGAGAGGGGACGGATCATAGCCATGATACGAAAGAGGAGCATTCCTGACAGGCGGTAATAATTCTGCATCTTTCACAGGAACGAATATGTTACAATTCAGTCCTCGGCCGGGAACATACAGCTCTGACAGCCGCGCGGCCGATGTGTCGTGAGCGAGGAACCAATCGGAGCGACCCATTTGGCAAGTAGCTCCGTTGGTCTCCGCAGCGAAGGACCACATCGAGACAGCGG
>JAFRGH010000191.1 GCA_017433945.1 Mogibacterium sp.
GCCGGGAAGCGGTAAGACTACTATTTTTCGCAGATATGCATATGAGCTTGGACTGGATTGTGTAGATACGGATGCCGAGACGGAAAAGCTTATGGGCATTTCCGCAACAGAAGCGCTGTCAGAGGATGGTCCGGGTGAGGACTATTTTCGCGAAAAGGAACACGAGACTGTAAGAAATGTGTGCGTACACCGCCACAGAGTCATCGCTACAGGCGGCGGCACTATGCTTAATCCGATAAACAGAGACCTGCTCAGAGCAAACGGAATAATAGTTTACATGAAAAGGCCTCTCGAGATGCTCGATACAAGAAACAGACCTATCAGCCTGAGCCGCGGTCTGACAGAGCTTTTCAAAAAAAGAGAGGGAATATACCGCAGGGTATCGGATATCTCGCTGTATAATACGAGGATATTCGGTGAGCGTAAGGCCAGAACAGGCAAGGGGAACTCGTACAATTACGAGCTCAACGGCTTTGTATACTATATGGCCCGCAAGATAGACCGCTATCTGAGCGAGCTGTAAGCAATACGATAAACAAGGACGATAAGCAAAAAAATTCCTGAAGCAATAGCGCTCAGGAATTTTTTATTACCGGCTTCTTCTGTTCAGCCTATACCAGTACGTTTCCCTCCATGCCTTCAGGCACATCGAGGCCCATCATTGTGAGCAGGGTAGGAGCGATGTCTGCCAGCTTGCCTGTCTCTGCCTTGAACGGCATAGGTTCTTTGCAGATATGGCAGAGCGGAACGACCGATGTTGAATGCTTGGTAACAGGCTTGCCCTCGCCGTCTATCATATAGTCGGCGTTTCCGTGGTCTGCTGTAAGCAGGATCTGGCCGTCTTTTTCGAGTATTGCTTCGGCGATCTGACCAACCAGTCCGTCCAGGGTCTCGATAGCCTTGACTGCAGCATCGAATACTCCGGTGTGGCCGACCATGTCAGGGTTCGCGAAATTGAGGATGTATAGATCATATTCATCCTCTTTTATTTTTTCAATAACTGTCTTTGCGACCTCGGGAGCGCTCATCTCAGGCTGCATATCGTATGTCGCTACCTTAGGCGACGGAATGAGTATGCGGTCTTCGTTCTCATTAGGCTCCTCGACGCCGCCGTTAAAGAAGAACGTGACATGAGCGTATTTTTCGGTCTCGGCTATTCTCAGCTGCCTGAGTCCCTGAGCCGCGATGGTGCCGCCGAGTGTCGGATCGACGTCTTCCGGCGGGAAAGCGACTGTAACGTTAGGCATAGTCGCGTCGTATTCGGCCATGCAGACATATGTGAGATCGCGAGGCCATACTTTTCGCTCGAAACCGTCAAAATCAGGATCGACCAGAGCACGTGTTATTTCTCTCGCGCGGTCAGGCCTGAAATTGATGAACACTACCGAATCACCGTCCCTGACCGGCAGAGGAGTGACGACTGTCGGCTGCACGAACTCGTCTGTTTCATCTTTTGCGTAGGATGCATCGATGGCTTCCTGAGAGCAGCCTGCTCTGAGACCTTCGCTGAGCGTCAGCGCGTCATATGCTCTGACGAGGCGCTCCCATCTCTTGTCTCTGTCCATGGCGTAGAATCTGCCGGAGATCACGCCAATGCGGCCGATTCCTTCCTCTTTCATGTAATCCTCGAGAGGTCCGAGATAGTCCATCGCGCTCTTTGGCGGCACGTCTCTGCCGTCGAGATAGCAGTGCACTATGACTTCCTTTACGCCGTTTCTCTTCGCCATGTCTATTACGGCTTTGAGATGCTCAAAATGGCTGTGAACGCCGCCGTCGGATACAAGACCCATGATGTGCAGGGTGTGGCCGGCCGCCGCGTTCCGCATAGCGGCGAGCAGAGCTTTGTTTTCGAAGAATTCTCCGGATCTTATCGATCTGGTGATCTTTAAAAGGTTCTGATAGACTACGCTGCCGGCTCCTATATTGAGATGGCCGACTTCGGAGTTGCCCATCTGTCCCGCCGGGAGTCCTACAGGTTCTCCGCTTGCTTCGATGGTGATGAACGGATATTTTGCGAACAAATCATCGAGCACCGGTGTACTTGCAGCCGCGATCGCGTTGCCGTAAGTCTCTTTTCTGATCCCGAATCCGTCCAGGATCATGAGCATAGCTGGTCTGTGTTTCATTTAGTTTTTCCTCCAGATAAATAATTTTCGGTAATGATACCTGCTGACAGCTTTCTCTTAATATTCAGCATGTTCAGGCAGATCAGGACCTTGTCAGTGTGCCGAGAGTCCCGATTATATTGTGGTTGATATCTCCCGTAAGGGCGCCGGTGTAGTTGCATATAAAGGTTCCGGCGATCAATATCATCATGGCCTCTGCCTCTTTTGAGCCGACCTCAGGCCCGTATACCTGAGTCAGATATTCCGCCATGACATGGTGCCATTCATCGAATTCCTCTCTGATTATAGCAGAAATCTTAGGGTTGTAGTTGGCGATCGCATAGGTCTGTATCGTTGCGATCGGCCTTGTCTCACCGAGCTTGCCCTCTGCAACATATGACAGGAGATCGTTCATGTAGCTGAGGTTAGAATCGTAGTCGCTGCGGTCGTGGGACGCGAACCATCTGCGGCATTTGTCCGCCACGAAATCGCGCGCGTACCTGACATAGCTTATTATAAGATCTTCCTTGTTGTCAAAATAGTTGAGCAGATTGGCGTGCGACATACCCGCTACCTTCGCGATATCACGCAGAGAGACCATTGACATAGGCTCGATCTCCATGCATTTCTCGAAGGCGCACAGGATATCCATGCGCACCTTGTCTCTATCTATAGTCTGTGGCATAACTCTCTCCTTATACAGTCTCTCAACATTGTGTTCTACATTCTATCATAAACAGGACTAAAATTATGTGATAGAATATTCACATGGCTGTGAAATACACTAAAGAACAAGAACAGGCGATAGAGACACTCGACCGGTCGATACTGGTGTCGGCGGCGGCGGGGTCGGGCAAGACCGCCATACTGGTGGAACGTATACTCAGGATCATCCTCGAAGGCAGGGCCAATGTGGATGAGCTTCTTGTCGTGACGTTTACACGCGCTGCTGCGGCGGAAATGAAGTCGAGACTGTCGGGCCTGATTCGTAAGCACATGGCGGAGCATCCCGAGGACGCGCCGGCTCTGAGGTCGCAGCTTGCGATGATGTACCGCGCGTATATCACGTCGATAGACAGCTTCGCGAACAGGATAGACAGAGAGTTTTTTTATGAAATAGATATAGAACCTGATTTCGGCACCTGTGACGAGGTGCAGGCGGAAATATTCAAGCGTGATGCCGCAGATGAACTCATAGAGGAGCTGTTCGAGCATGACGACATGATCCCGGGCTGCAGCTTCCGCGAATTTATGAGGCTGTACAGCTCGGACAGATCTGACGAAGGCTTCAAGCAGGATATGATAGCCGTTTACAACAAGCTCCGGACGATACATGATTATTTTGACTGGGCGAGGGAAAAAGCAAAGCTGCTTGACACATCCCCGGAGGACCTGGACGGATCCCCGCTTCAGTCTGTGATGCTTGAGGATGCGAAGAATGTTTTTGAGACAGCCGAGGAGGCGGCTCTCAGGGTGAGGGAACTGCTGTTTGATGCAGGGCTTGAACCGCTTTACGAGGAAAAGCTGGCGCCTGAGATAGAAGCGATAATTTCGATAAGAGATGAGCTGCGTGAACTGAGCTTCGCCGGGATCGGAGCTGACAAAGCGGAACTCGATGCTTCAGACAGAAACACGGCTGAACGTATAGACGCTATAGCTTTTGCCCGTATGAATCTCAAAAAAATCTACAAGGAAGCCTATGAGCCGATCAAGGATGAAGTCTCAGCTCTTCGAAAGATATATAAGGGCGAGATAGAGAGCTGGAAGAAAAAATATGCGGGAGCCGATCTTGCGGAGCGCATGATCGAGATGAACGCTACTTACCGCTATACTCTGTATTATATAGACCTCCTGGAGGAATTCGAAAAGCGCTATGCCGCAAAAAAATCGGAGAGGCATGTCGTCGATTTTGCGGATATGGAGCATTTTGCCGTGAGCATACTCAAAAATGATGATGCGGCCGGGATACTCAGGAAGCGCTTCAAATACATTTTTGTGGATGAATACCAGGATACGAACAATATTCAGGAATACCTTATAAGCAAGATCGCGCGGCCTGATAATGTGTTCAGGGTAGGCGACGTGAAGCAGAGCATTTACAAATTCAGGCAGGCTGAGCCTGAGATCTTCGAGAGAGTCTACCGTGAGTATTCAGATCCTGATAACCCTGACGGAATAACCATCGACCTGAGCCGGAACTTTCGTACAAACAGCAGGACCATCGACTATGTCAACAAGGTCTTCGAGTCGATCATGGATGGCTATGATGACAGAGCGAAGCTTTACGCCGGTCTTAGCTGCGATCCGGAGTATGATATGGCGCCGGAGGTCCATATACTGACAGCTGATGCTTCAGGCGGCTCTGCGGACGGAGAGCCTGATGAGACAGCGGCAGAAATATCGTATGGCGATGACAGGGCCGAAGCGGATGCAGATGCTGATGCTGATGCTGCTATGGATCTCAGCAAGGAGGAGGCTGAGGCGGCATATATCGCCGGATTGATCGGAGACATCATAGGGAAGGAATTCTATGATACCGCTCAGAATAAGCTCCGCAAGGCCGAGCCGGGAGATATTGCTGTTCTTTACAGATCTGTCAAGGTCACAGGAGATATACTGGTCAAGGAGCTCAAGAATCTTGATATTCAGGGCCATGTAGAGGAGGCTGAGAAATATTATGATACTGTGGAGATAGGAATCGCTGTCTCGATGCTTAGCTGCATAGATAATATGAAAAAGGATGTGCCGCTGATCGCTGTGCTTCACTCGCAGGCCTTCGGCTGGAGCCCGGACGAGCTGGCAGCGATACGAATAGCGCATAACGAATACCGGAGAGCTGCCGATGAGCAGGCGGAGAATAATATTTCTGCAAAGCGAGGCCCTGCGCCTGCCTACTGGGAGGCGCTGAAATGGTATCGCGAGCAGGGTCCTGTGGGCCCTCTCAGGAACAAGGCCTCAGAAGCTGCGGATACAATACTTGGCTGGCGAAGAGAATCGCGCATGATGCCGCTTGCGGATTTTGTATGGAAGGTACTTGTGGATTCGGGCTATTACGCAGCTGCGGGAGCGATGAACGGCGGCGCCCGAAGGCAGGCGAACCTGAGGAGCCTTGTTGACAAGGCCGTAAGCTACAGCCGCGAGACCGTAGCGTCGCTCAGCTCATTTGTCAGATTTCTCGATGTGCTGAGAGAAAGAAACGCCGGAAGCGTATCCGTACCGGCTGCAGGCAGCAGAGAGAATGCTGTAAAGATATCGACCATACACAAGAGCAAGGGCCTTGAATACCCGTTTGTCATCATCGGCGGCATGGGCCGCAGACTCAGACATCCGGGCGGCGGCAGTCTGCTGAGCTTCGATCCGAATGTCGGAGTAGGTCTCCCATATGTAGATCCGGGCCGTAAATACAAAAGATCGACTCTGATGCAGAGCGTCATCAGCTCGAGGATAGAGAGAGACACGTTCAGGGAAAACCTGAGGGTCCTCTATGTTGCTATGACAAGAGCGAGAAACAGGCTGATAATGGTGGGGACAGCCGGCAGTGAAGAGGAGCTGATGACATACAGTGCCAGACCGAACTGCTATTACAAGGTCATGAATTCCGTTCTGAGGACCGCATACAATACTTATCATGTTTCGAAGCTGGACCGGAGGCCTGTGTCGGAGCAGACGGCGCAGCGCAGTCTGCCGGATCCGGCCTCGGTCGTGATGGATGATGATGTGAAGCGTGTCTATCAGGAGCTCGACAGGCGCTTCGCTTATGTGTATCCGTATCAGGATACGCTTGCTGCCAAGGCCAAGTATTCCGTGAGTGCTGTCAGACGGATGGAGCTTGAGGAGGAGAGGGACAAGGCTGCGGCTGCAGTAATGCAGGACGGGCTGCAAGGCGGCTTGAACGACAATTTGAGTGCAGACGATACGAGCGCAGACGATATGAGCAGCGTTTCAGTTTCGTCTCCCGATAATGAAGTCGTGCGGCTGTGGAACCTGACAGAAGAGACCAAACGCCGAGCGGGTTCTGCCGATATCGGTATAGCTTATCACAGGATAATGGAATTCCTCGATTTTACAAAAGTGCTGAGTGATCATAAATCCGACAGGGAATACATAAAGGAACGGGCCGATTACCTGGCTTCACATAATGCTCTTGATGCTGACGCGTACAGAGCAGTAGATCTGGAAAAGATCGCGGCATTCTTTGAGTCGGATATCGGCAGGCGGGCAGCTGAAGCAGCCGGGAGGGGGAGCCTCAAAAAGGAAAAACCTTTCACGCTGCGCACCGAAAGAAACGGGCAGGAAATGCTCGTACAGGGTGTCGTCGACTGCTGCTTTGAAGAGGACGGCGGTATGGTCCTGATAGATTACAAATCTGTATTCGTAAAGCCGGGACGAAGGCACGAGGAAGAGCTGGAACGTGTCAGGCGTGAATACCGTGTACAGATCGAGCTCTACTCTGAGGCGCTCGGCAAAGGGGCCGGCAAGGAGGTGAAGGAGGCGTATCTGTACCTGTTTACTACGGGCGAAGCACTCAAAATGCTGTAAAGCATTACTGCAGGAAAATCCATGTCTGTTTTTATCAGCCAATTGCTGAAAAAAACGGACATTATTATTTTTTGTACAAAATAATGCTTGACTTTATGAATGAAGTTGCGTATAACTAACTCGAATTAGGATAAGCTAACCCAAATTAGGTAACACTAATTTATGCGCAGGGTTAGTTCTGTGCCAAAAGACATGTCAAACTAACCCAGGGAGCAATCAATATGGAAGAACAAACAAGATTACTGGATGCTGAACCGGGCAACACCTACACTATCAGAGAAATCAATACTGATGATGACGAAATGAATGCTTTTTTGTTTCGTCTCGGATGCTATGTCGGTGAACCCATAACTCTGATATCAAAGAAGAGAAAGAGCTGCATAGTCGTTATCAAGGATGGCAGATACAGCCTGGATAATCTTCTGGCGGACGTGATACTGGTATAGGAATACCGATA
>JAFRGH010000021.1 GCA_017433945.1 Mogibacterium sp.
GATTGGTTTATGCATTGGAATATTTGTTGCATTGTTCGGCTTGATATGGACGGTGCTTAAAAGGAAGCTGATTGTATCCCGCAAGCATGTGACGGGTGTGTCCGGGTTTACTTCCATGATGGTCGGAGCGGTCATGATAGCAGGATCACTTTATGCGATGACAGAAAAGATTTTGTCTTTTATACTTGCGCTTGCTGTGGTTGTTCTGGCATATGTAGCAATCTGTCATTTTGTGGAGAAGAAAGAGTATAGTGCTGAAGAGAGATACACAAAGGAGTAAGGCGGAGCATAACTGTCAGGATGTGATGATTGAACTGCGGCTGTTGTGATGATATTATATTCAACAGTAATCGTAATGGAGAGACAGAGGAAGCGGAAATGTCAGAAAGAGATCCGAGAATAATAAAAGTAAAGGAATCGATACTTGAGGATAACGATGCCGATGCGGAAAAGCTGCGCGGAGAGCTGAGAGACGAGAAGACCTTTTATCTTAACGTGATGTCATCGCCGGGATCTGGCAAGACATCGAGCATACTGCAGATAATCAGCAGACTCAGAGATAAATACAGGATCGGTGTTCTGGAGGCCGATATAGACGGTGATGTCGATACGAGGACCATGCTCAATGCCGGAGTCGAATCCGTGCAGATACACACGGGAGGGATGTGCCATCTCGACGCGGATATGAGTAGACAGAGCCTCAGAGAGATAGGCTCGGCGGATCTTGATCTGGTCATACTTGAAAACGTAGGCAATCTGGTCTGCCCGGCTGAATTCGACACGGGAGCGGCAGCTGATCTTGTGATCCTCTCAGTACCTGAGGGTGATGACAAGCCGCTCAAATATCCTCTTATGTTTGAAAAGGCGGATGTCGTACTCGTCAACAAGATAGACGCGCTCGAGGCATTCGATTTTGATATGGATAAATTCACTGAGAACGTGAGGCTGAGAAATGCTGCGGCTGAGGTTTTTGCTGTTTCGGCTGAGACGGGCGAAGGCTTTGACGACGCAGCCGCATGGATAGCATCCGCGGCAGACGAATTTCTCGGAGGTGCGAAATGAGCGAGGTAAGAGTAATCAACGTAAACATGGGCGTGTTCGAGATGAATGACCGCATAGCTGATGAGGTAAGAGCGCGCAACAAGGCGAACGGAGTCTTTATGGTGAACCTCATGGCATCGCCGGGATCCGGCAAGACGACAACGCTTCTCAGGACGATAGAGGAGCTCGGCTCAGAGTATAGGATAGGCGTGATGGAAGCGGATATAGATGCCTCTGTCGATGCCGAAAAAATGGATGCCGCGGGAGTGCGCACCATACAGGTGCATACAGGCGGCGAGTGCTGCATGGACGCGGCCATGACGAAGCAGGCTCTCGATGAATTCGACACATCGGATCTCGATCTGCTCTTTATGGAAAACGTAGGTAATCTCGTCTGCACCGCTGAGCAGGATACCGGAGCAACGGTCAACGTAGAGATACTTTCGCTGCCTGAGGGTGACGATAAACCACTCAAATACCCTCTGATGTTCACGGTGTGCCAGGCTGTCATAGTCAATAAGACTGATACGCGTAAATTTTTCAGATTCGATGATGAGGCCTTTGTCAAACGCGTGCACGATCTGAATCCTGATGCTGAGATTTTCTTCCTCTCCGCAAAGACCGGCGAGGGCTTCGATGCCTGGACCGGCTGGCTCAGAGAACAGATGGCAGCAAAATAGAATAAGTCCCGAACCGGAGATGCAATAGAGGTATAAGGGTATGAAAGCGGGCAGCATGGACAGAGCAAAGAGAACTTCGGGCTATTTGATACTTTCCGTTATTTTTGTGCTGTTTGTCAATTTGTCACTCGGCTTGCTGCTGATGAGGAAGGCGAGTGATTCGATGATAAGCCTGCTGCAGACAAGGATGCTCGATATCTCAAACACCGCGGCGGCTATGCTTGATGGAGATACACTGAGAGACGTGACTCCTGAGGACAAAGGAACTCCGCAGTATGATAATGTAATGAAGACTCTGACGTATTTTCAGGACAATCTCGAGCTGCACTATATTTCCTGTATACGTGATATGGGTGACGGGACTGTCACCTTCGGACTGGATCCGACCGTGGAGGATCCGGGCGAATTCGGTTCACCTTTAGTCTATACTGATGCCTTGTACAAGGCAAGCAAGGGAGAAGCATCGGATGATAC
>JAFRGH010000192.1 GCA_017433945.1 Mogibacterium sp.
AGGCTCTCAGGCACAAGCTGGAAGCGCACAAGAGAGCGCGCCAGAAAGGCTGCCCTGGAGATCGCCGAAGATCTCATAAAACTCTATGCAAAACGTCATGCGGAGGGCGGCTACGCGTTCGGACCTGATACTGTGTGGCAGACTGAATTCGAGGAGGCGTTCCCGTACGTTGAGACGGATGACCAGCTCAGGGCGGTCGAAGAGATAAAAGAGGATATGGAGAAACCGCTCCCTATGGACAGGCTCCTCTGCGGAGATGTCGGATACGGCAAGACCGAAGTCGCTGCGAGGGCGGTATTCAAGTGCATCTCGGAGGGCAAGCAGGCCGCGATACTCGCGCCTACTACACTTCTGGTAAATCAGCATTATCACAACCTCAGGGAGCGTTTCGACAAGTTCCCGTTTGAAATAGAAGAACTGTCCAGATTCAAATCCAAGACCGCGCTGAACAAGACGGTAAAGGGGATCAAAAGCGGCAGGGTGGACCTCGTTATCGGCACGCACAGGATGCTGTCGGATGATGTCAGGTTCAAGGACCTCGGGCTCCTTGTAGTCGATGAGGAGCAGCGCTTCGGCGTTCGCCACAAGGAGAAGATAAAGGAGCTCAAGAGCAGCATCGACGTGCTGACGCTCTCGGCGACACCGATCCCCCGCACGCTCAACATGTCGCTCACGGGCATCAAGGACATAAGCCTTATAGAGGAGCCGCCGGGTGACAGATTCCCGGTCCACACATACGTAACTCCTTACGATGAAGAGATCCTGCGAAATGCAATAGCCCGCGAGCTGGCAAGAGGCGGGCAGGTGTTCGTGGTCAACAACAGGATCACGGGTATAAATCAGGTGGCTGAAACGGTAAGCAGGCTGGTCCCGCAGGCGATTGTCGGGATCGGACACGGGCGCATGCACGAGGAGGACCTCGAGAACACGATGCTCGATTTCATCGAAGGCCGCATAAACGTGCTCGTTGCGACCACCATAATCGAGAACGGCATAGACATACCGAATGCCAATACCATGATAATCCTCAATGCGGACAGGTTCGGCCTCGCACAGCTCTACCAGCTGAGAGGCAGGGTGGGACGCTCGAGCAGGCTTGCCTATGCATATCTGATGTACCAGCCGGGCAAGGTCCTTACCGAAATAGCACGGAAGAGGCTCGCCGCGATCAGGGAGTTCACGGAATTCGGCGCAGGATTCAAACTTGCGATGCGCGACCTCGAATTAAGAGGCGCGGGCAATATCCTCGGCGAGGCGCAGAGCGGCCACATTGAAAGCATTGGTTACGAGCTCTACTGCAAGGAGATCGACAGGGCTGTAAGACAGCTCAAGGGAGAAGACGTAGGCGAAGCAAGGTCGGACATCACGATAGACCTGCCTCTGCATGCTTCTATCCCGGCTGACTACATACCGGACGAGTCGCTGAGGCTCGAGGCATACCGCCGGATTGCCGGCATACTCGACAGCGATGACGCGATGGATGTCATAGACGAACTCACGGACAGGTACGGCGATGTGCCTGAGGAGGCTCTCGAGCTGATAAACGTTGCAGAGATAAGGGCTCATGCAGAATACCTCGGCATCTCAGACATTAACAGAACAGACAGATGGGTAAACATTAAATTTGGCGGAGGAGTCAAAGTACATCCGTTCGTATTCGTCATGGCTAAGTCGGAATACGGAGACAGGATAGTGCTCATAGACGGAAGAGCTACGATGCTCAAATACAATATGGGCAAGCAGCTCGATACGGCAGCGCTCCTGGGACTCCTGAGATTCCTGCGCGCCGCAAAGGAGGACTCCAGACAATTCGAATCGTAGGCCATGCTAATTGAATCTCTGTTTATATATATTCAAAAATGACTGCCGATACCGTATAATGCTCTCTGGGATTATAACGGCTTTGCCGCAAGGAAGAGAGCATTGATCTCCGGCGGCAGGCGCCTCCGATAGAATAACCTCTAAGAATGAAACAGCTTTGTTAAAAAAAGAGGAATAATTATGCTTTTTAAGAATATTGGTCTTATTGACGAAAACTTTGAATACCGCAGCAACATGTACGTCGGCACAAACTGCCACCGCATCGTTTACATTGACAGCGTTCCGCCAGAAAATGAGGAAGCTTTCTTCGAAACTTATGACGGAACGGGCAAGGTGCTCATGCCTGCATTCTATAATGCGCATGGACATTCGCCGATGTGCCTTATGAGGGGCTACGGCGAGAACCTGCCGCTCGACAGATGGCTCAACGAGCGCATCTTCCCGTTTGAGGACAAGCTTTACAGCGAAGGAGTATACTGGGCTACGATGCTCACAATGGCGGAGTCCATCAGATTCGGCATCGTTTCGACTACGGACATGTACTACTTCATCGATGACATGGTGAGAGCGGTAGTTCATTCGGGACTCAAGACAAACATATCTCGCGCTGTGACCAACTTCGGGACCCCGGTATCTGAAAGCAAATCCCTGAAAGAAATGGCTCAGGCCATCGAGATGTACTACGGATTCGAGGACGGACGCATTCTGGTTGACGCGAGCGCACATGCGGAGTACACTAATGACTTCGATATGATAAAGGCGATCGCTGACATGGCGAAGCAGTATGATGTAAGGACTCATATCCATCTGTCTGAGACGGAGCGTGAGCATAAAAACTGCATCGAAAAATACGGAAAGACTCCGGCAGAAGTCTTCCTTGAGGCGGGGATGTTCGATGTGCCTTGCACGGCTGCGCACTGCGTATGGGTCACAGACAGCGATCTCGACATATTCAAAGAGAAGGGCGTGACAGTGGCATGCAATCCTTGCAGCACCATGAAGCTCGCGAGCGGAATGTGCGATGTTCCGCCGATGTATGATAAGGGCATAAATGTTGCGATAGGTACGGACAGCGGTGCCAGCAACAACAGCCTCAATTTCTTTGAGGAAATGAAGCTGTTCGCGCTCACAGGCAAGATCGCTGCGATGGATCCTGCAAGCATGACTCCGCAGCAGGTGCTGAGAAGTGCAACAAGAGCCGGAGCTCTCTCGCAGGGACGTGAGGACTGCGGTCTCGTGAAGGAAGGCTACAAGGCTGACCTCATAGTCGTTGACATTTCCGGCCCTAACTGGGCAGCATGCGACGACATTGCAAACGGACTGATCTACTCGGCAGACGGCAAGGACGTATGCCTCACGATGTGCGACGGCATGACGCTCTACAGAGACGGCGAGTACACATTCATAGATATTGAAAAGACGATCGCTGAGGCGGAGAACGCCAGACAGGAGATCCTCAGGAAACTCTAAATGACAGAAGACGGAAACAGAGACAACGAAAATATCAGGCAGGAAGGGCAGCAGACCTCTACACTGATGATGAAAGGCGCCACCATACTGGTCATAGCCGGTATAGTGAGCAAGATTTTCGGTGCCATTTTCAGGATCCCGCTGACCAACATGATAGGCGCGGAGGGCCAGGCTTATTACAGCGCGGCCTATGCAGTCTACAACCTTCTGTTCGTTATCGCGACTGCGGGCTTCCCGGTAGCTATTTCCAGGATGGTCTCCTCAAGGATAGCTGAGGGCGATTTCATAAACGCGCATAAGTCGTACAAACTCGCGATGAAGGTCTCATGGGCTCTCGGCATAGTCTCATTCCTCATAATGTATTTCGGATCGGGAGTGATCGCAAACATTTACAAGAACCCGGGCTCTGAAGCTTCCATGAAGGCGATATCACTGGCGCTTCTGTTTACGCCTCTCGTTGCTTCGATGAGAGGATATTATCAGGGCAGGCAGGACATGAAGCCTACCGGCATCACTGAAGTCATCGAGCAGATGATGAGGGTTGCTGCGGGACTTACGCTCGCCTACATGTTCTATAAGACGAGCCTTGTAAATGCTGCGGCAGGAGCCACATTCGGAGCTTCCGCCGGAATAATCGCTGCTTTCGTCGCCATGATGGTCATATATTCGCGCGATAAAAAAACACGTTCCAGGCTGTTTGAAACATCCATCGAAAGACCGGAGTCTGATAAAACCAGGCTGAAGGAGCTTCTTGCGTTCCTGATCCCTATAACGATCGGCTCCTCGGTAATGCCGATAATGTTCAACATAGATGCAGGCATCATCGTAAGAAGGCTGCTCGCGACCGGATGGGACAGCGAGATGGCTGAGAAGCTATACGGTCTTATGGGCGGATACTGCGATCCGATAATCAACCTGCCTAACATATTCATCGATGCGATCTGCATCAGCCTTATGCCGGCGGTCACTACAGCGTTCACGCTTAAGATCAAAAAGGATCTGGACGATCACATAAAGACCGGTCTCAAGACCATGATGATCATCACTTATCCGTGCGCGATAGGACTGATCGTTCTGGCAAAGCCTATACTTACGATGCTTTACTATAAACAGTATGACGAAGCGGTCAAGGCTGTTCCGGCGCTGCAGATCCTTGC
>JAFRGH010000193.1 GCA_017433945.1 Mogibacterium sp.
AGCTGTTCAATCATCTGGGTGACAGTGTGAATATGAAAAGATAGTCTATTGTCTCATTTAAGCTGATGGATCGCGTTCTGTATATCCGCGGGCAGGCCGGCATCGAATGACATCTGCTCTCGTGTGACAGGATGTGTGAATTCGATGTGGTATGCGTGCAGGGCCTGGCGGCTTAAAAGCTGATCGCTGCCGCCGTACAACTCATCTCCTGCTATCACGTGACCGATGTGCGAGAGATGGACTCTTATCTGATGGGTTCGCCCGGTGTGGAGAGTGACCTCGACGAGGGTGTGGGGCCCGAATCGTTCGGAATCGAAGCGTTCGAGCACACGGACCTCGGACAGTGCTTCCTTGCCGCCCTCGTACATGACAGTTCTCCTGATGGAGATCTCGTCGGGGCGGCCTATAGGCAGGTCTATCATAAAATGTTCTTTATCTACATTGCCTTCGACGAGGGCAATGTATTTTTTGTTGACGCTCTTATGGCGCATCTGGTCGGAGAGGTCGTTCTGGGCGTTCGCGTTCTTGCAGACTATTATTATGCCGGATGTATCCATATCGATGCGGTTCGCGAATCTGACCTTAAATGACTGTCCGGTCTCCTGCATATAATACATCATGGCATTGGCAATGGTGTGATCAGGATGGCCCTTGGTAGGGTGGACGGTCACACCCGGCTGCTTGTTGACGAGAACCAGGTCATCATCCTCATAAACTATGTCAAGCGGGATATTCTCTGCAGGGAAATCGCTTGTCTCTTCGGGAAGGCGCACACCGATTACGTCGCCGGGCTCGGGCCTCAGAAAGCCGGGAGCCTGTACGCCGTTAAGGTCCACCAGGGACTGATATTTCATTTTGGTGCGGAATCTCGACGAAAATTTATAGTTCTGCCGCAATATCTGATTTATTGTGAGACCGGCCTCTTCGGCGGTCACCACATGCTCGTACTTAGCCATACATATCTCCATTGTCAAAAATCTGCAAAGCAGCCCTCGTGAGTGTACGGCTCAAATGCTTCCTTCGGGCTTTTTGCAGACGATAACTACAGCAGTTTGCTGCTGAGTTTCTTCCAGTAATCGTAGTTTTCCTGACGGATCAGGTGTATCTCCTTGTCGTGAGACTGGCAGACGTCAACATAGCTGACGTTTGTGAATTCGTGGGTGCGCCCGTCGAACGACAGTATGATGGTTCCGCCCGTGCTTCGTCCGGCGCCGGCGATCCGGATCTTTTCGCTTGCCGGGAGCAGTATGCTCGAGTGGAAGCATCTGTAGGCGTTGGTGTTCATCGGAGCGACAGGCGTCAGCTGCAGCACATCGAGGTCGGGGGAGACGAGTGCTCCGTCGAGTGAATAATTGTATGCGGTCGATCCGACAGGTGTCGAGACCAGTATGCCGTCGCCCGAAAAATCCTGGACCTTGGTGTCGTCGATGGTGACCGAGAACTGCGATACATGAGAATACTGGCCGCGGACAAGTATCTCGTTAAGACCGATGCGCAGGAATTCATTACGCTGAGTGACTATCCTTGCCTCGACGGGCTTGATGTTCTGTATGGTATACCTGCCTTCGTCAATGTAGTCCATGGTCTCCTCGAGATCATAAGGAGATGCCTCCTGGAAGAAGCCGAGGTGTCCTGTGTTGATGCCGATCACAGGCGCTTTGGGAAACCTGCATTTGTGGATAAAGCTTAAGAATGTTCCGTCGCCGCCTATGCAGGCGAGCAGGTCGGCAACCTCTGAGTATTCGGGCATCACCTCGTAGCCGCGCGCGCTGACGATACGCCTAAGCTCATCCTCCGCAGCCTTCGAGTGATCCTTATTATTTCTGAATATATATATTTTCTTCATATTATTATTTAATCTTTTGATTTACGAGAGCTGTCTATAGCTCCAGATGGAGGCTCTGCGGCAGCCGGTACTTAGCGACTGGCGAGCAGCTTGCTGCGAAGACAGAGCTTAGTACCGCTGCGTTAAGCCGCAGCGAGGCAGTTATCGCAGGAGCTTGCCTCCGTAGATCAATGCTTCCGACCTTGCGGCAACGCCGTAATAATCCGGAGGAAGCATTTGAGCCGTACTCCACATGGAGCTATAGACAACTCGATTGGAAATGCCGGTTTAATGTGTGAGTGCGTCCAGGCGGTCCACGAGCTCATCGAAGGTGTCGAGCGCTGTCATGACCGGCTGAGGCGTATCCATGTCGACTCCGGCTATCCTCAGAAGCTCGATAGGGTAGTCAGAGGAACCGGTTCTGAGAAATTCTATGTAGCTGTCCCTGGCGCTTTCGCCTTCGCTGAGTATTTTATGCGCGATGGCGTTGGCCGCTGAGAAGCCTGTCGCGTACTGATATACATAGTATGAGCTGTAGAAATGAGGTATGCGCGACCATTCGTACTGTATCATATCGTCGTGAGTCATTTCCGGGCCGAAATACATCGTGTTCAGCCTGTCGTATTCGCTGTTGAGCCATTCGGCTGAGAGGGATCCTCCCTGCTCGACGTATTCGTGAGCGGCTCTTTCGAATTCGGCGAACATGGTCTGCCTGAATACCGTGCCCTTGAACTCATCTATGTAAAAATTGATCAGATACGAGAGCAGCTTCGGATCGTCTGTGCGGTCAAGCAGATATCTCATCATCAGGTTTTAGTTGACCGTGCTGGCTACCTCTGCTGTGATGATGGAGTGATCTCCGTATATATACGGCTGAGTCTCTCTTGTATAATGCTAGTGCATCGAGGGTCCGCTCTCGTGTATCAGCGTGACGAGGTCCCTGAGCCTGCCTGTATAATTGAGAAGCATATACGGATAGCTGTCATATGAGCCGAAGCTGTAGGCGCCGGACGTCTTGCCTTTGTTTTCGAGTACGTCTGCCCATTTCTCCTCGAGCAGGCCCCTGCGGAGCACTGACACGTATTCCTCGCCCATAGGCTCAAGCGCCTCGCTTATTATATCCACAGCCTCTTCAAATGTGTAGCTGCTTTCGTCCGGGCTGGCGACAGGGACATAGACATCCCACATCGACATATCGCTGAGACCGAGAAGCCTCTTTCTTATCGAAACGTATTTGTGCATTGCCGGCAGATGAGCGTGGACTGAGCCGATCAGATTGTCGTATACGCTGAGAGCTATGTTCGAGGGCGAAAGCTTTGCCTCGAGCGATGAACTGTATTTACGCAGGCCGGCATTGATCGCGTCATGCCTTACATTGGCGCTGTACATGGCTGAGAGAGCGTTGTTGTGCGCTTTGTATGTCTCGTACATCCTGTCAAAGGCTTCCTTTCGGACTCTACGGTCCTTCGATTCCATAAATCCTATGTAGGTGGAATGGGTGAGGTCTTTGACTTTGCCGTCTGAATCCGTAACTGTCCCGAAGACCATGTCCGCGTCGCACAGGGCTGAGTATATGCTGTCAGGAGCGTCCAGCACCTCTCTGAGTGATGCCAGGACATATTCCTGATCCGGGCTGAGAACGTGCTCCTTGCCATGCATTATCTGCTTAAGCATGAAGCTGTACTGCCCAAGGCCGCTGTTCCCGGCGATATAGCTGTCTATGAGACTCGCGTCTGCTGAGAGTATCTCCGGTTCGAGAAATGACGCGGCTGCTCCGAAAGCAGTTATGGAGGAAACAGCTTTTCCGTACATTTCGGTGTATTTGCTGTCGGAGTTGTCCTCATCGTGCTTCATGTGAGCATATACGAATGCTTTTTCGGCATAGCGCATTCCGTCTGAGTATGTCTCGAGAGCCGCGAGAAGAGTATCTGCCGACGACATGACGGAGCCCTGCATTTTTGCGAGCTCAGCGCCGTAGGTCTTTGCTATTTCCATATCTCTGTCCACGTCAGACTCATCAGGATACATTGCGGATATGTTCCATTTGTATTCTTCCGGAATATCCGATCTGGATTTCTGTTTTACTGTGTTCATTTTGCAATCTCCATGTGCTATAATATTCTGTCAGAAATTATAGCAAAAGAGGACGGTATTTTGAACAATGGATAAGACTGTTCTTTACAAAAAACTGGATATAGATACGCCGGATGAGTTCAAGTATTACGAGAACCTCGCCGCGCTGCTCGAGGAAGATGATTATATCGAGGAAAATCTTATAAAGGATCTGATACGCGAGGTCGACAGAGAGCAGCTCGCGGAGCACGTGGACTCGTATTTCGAGGATTTTCTCAAAAATCTGCCGGATGATGAGAATGAGCTTTATATGACTGTTGATAATATCGCGAGGTCGATAAGCGGACTCATAGCGGATGATATGTCCGCTGAGGAGATAACAGCTCTTGCCGAGGCGATTTCCGGATTCCGCAAGTGGTATGTGCATGATCTCAATGCGTTTGACAAGCTCTCCGGCGAAGAGATCAATGTGCGCGACGCGAGATTCAATATCATGGCGGCTAAGTTTCTGGGGGAGGATCACGATTACGATTTTCGCACGGCCTGCACCTACGTTCCTGACGGGTATGACGTGCTGATAGGCAGATGATGCTGAGTATTCATTGATTATGATCAAAAGAAGGGATTTGGAGAAAAGGGAATACGAGATACTGTCGCCGCTTGCTTCGAAGGCGGCTGAGTCGAAGGGACGCGTTTATCCGGAGAAGCAGTGTGAATTCCGCACGGATTATCAGAGAGACCGCGACAGGATCATTCATTCGAAGGCATTCAGGAGGCTTATAAACAAGACTCAGGTCTTCCTGGCTCCTGAGGACGATCATTACAGGACGCGGCTTACTCACACTCTCGAGGTCGCTCAGGTCGCAAGGACTGTCGCACGGATACTTGCATATAACGAGGATCTGACAGAGGCTATCGCTCTGGGGCATGACCTCGGACATACGCCCTTCGGACACACCGGAGAGGCAGTCCTGAACCGCATACATCCGGGAGGCTTCAGCCATAATGTTCAGAGCCTGCGCACTGCTGATAAGATCGAAGATACGTCGAGACGGCGCGGACTGAACCTCACTTATGAGGTCAGGGACGGTATACTCAACCACAGGGGGCCTGTGACTCCGGGTACGCTTGAGGGACAGATAGTAAAGATCAGCGACAGGATAGCGTATATCAACCACGATATAGATGACGCGATCAGGAGCGGGATAATCAGCGTTGATGATCTGCCTGAACGCGACATAGAGATACTCGGTCATCACCACAGTGACAGGATCAACAATCTCATAGTAGATCTCTGCGAGAACAGCGAAGGAAAGGACAGAGTCGAGCTGTCCGCGAGATTCAGTGAAGCGCTTCTGGATCTCCGCAGATTCATGTTCGAGAATGTCTACTGGTCTCCGAAGGTTACGGGCATCGCGGACGCTGAAAAGGTCGAGCTCATAATCAGCTCCCTATATAAATACTTTATTGAGCATCCTAACGAGATACCGGGCATATATAAAGATATTGAAAATGAAGACGGTACGCAGGAGGCTGTCAAGGATCTGATTTCCGGAATGACAGACAGATTCGCTCTCAATCTATATGATGAGCTCTTCGTGCCGCACAGCAGGAGATGAGCCGGGACGCCTGTAAGCGGCCCGGATGTTAGGAGGCGGGCAGGCAGATGGCCTGGGAAAACTTCATTGACGATTTAAAAATACAGATAGATATAGTCGATGTGATTGGCAGAGAGGTGAATCTCAAAAAGTCCGGATCGAACTATATGGGACTCTGCCCGTTCCACTCGGAAAAGACTCCGTCGTTCTCTGTCAATGAGGAAAAGCAGTTCTATCACTGTTTCGGATGCGGCGAGAGCGGAGATGTGATCAAATTCGTGCAGAATTACTACAAGCTTTCGTTCATGGAGTCAGTGGAAAAGCTGGCGGCCGATTACGGGATCAGGATGCCGGAGAGGCATTCGGGCGGCCCGCGCATCGATTACAATAAATACTACGAAATAAACGCGAAGGCTGCGAGGTTTTTTTACAACTCGCTCGGAAGAGGCGGAGGAGCCAAAGGACTTGCGTATCTGAAAAGCAGGGGCCTTACAAAAGAGACTATAACCAAATTCGGCCTCGGATACGCGCCTGACTCGGGATACGAATTAACGAAGCATCTGATCGATGAAGGGGTATCCGAGGATGATATAATAAAGCTCGGCCTTGCCAACAGAGGGAGGAACGGTCTCTACGACAGATTCAGAGACAGGGTCATGTTCCCGATAATCAACACACATGACAAGGTCATAGGCTTCGGCGGCAGAGCTATAGGCGATATTAAGCCCAAGTATCTCAACTCAGCGGAGAGCGAGATATTCCTAAAGAAGAACAATCTCTTCGGGCTCAATTTCGGCAAGAGGGCAATCGCCGATGAGAACAGAGCCATTATCGTCGAGGGCTACATGGATGTCATTTCCCTGTATCAGGCGGGCATACACAATGTGACCGCATCTCTCGGGACGGCCCTGACTGACAACCAGGCGAGGCTGCTTTGCAGGTATTCGAAGAACATCGTGCTGTCCTATGATTCGGATCAGGCCGGCATCAATGCGGCACTCAGGGGCATATCGGTCGTCAGCGGCGCCGGAGGCAAGCCGAGGGTAATGACTGTGACTGACGGCAAGGATCCGGATGAATTTGTCAAAAAGCACGGCAAGGAGGCGTTCCTGAGACTTGCTGACAATGCTGTTCCCGCAACAGATTTCAGACTGAAGCTGGCTGCCGAGGGCATGGATCTTACTGATGACAGGCAGATACTCGAATATGTCGAAAAGGTCGTTCCCGTGCTCAGGAGTCTCGGTCCTGTCGAGCAGGATATCTATGTAAGACGGCTCTCGTCACAGCTCGGAGTTTCCGAAAATGCCATCATGATGGCTGTCCGGACGGAGGAACAGGGAAGCAGGACGCCGCAGTCCGCAAGGATGAGCAGACGGGAGATTCGGGGGAGCCGCTCCGGTCACCAGAGCCGGCAGCAGCAGGATGCGGGCAGCATCAGCGGCAGGATAGAGATGAGCATGCTGGTGCTCGCTATGAATAATATACGTTACATACGGCGTTTTACGGAAGACGGCATCCGATTCCGTTCCGCGCTTGCGAATAAAATACTGTCTGTGATGGATTCCTTCGGAGACGAGCTGTCTGCCGGAGTCCACAGAATAGAAATCGATGATATCGCAGCTGCGCTGGAACCGGATGAAGAGCGGATCTTTCGCGGGATAGCCGAATCAATACAGATCGGACCCGACGATGAGGCCTTTTACAGAGAATTGAAGGACGGGTATATGATCAACCAGTACAGAGAAGAGCTTGCCGAGGTGAGAAACGAGCTTGCTGTGGCCGAAAAGATCGGCCATGAAGACGAAGTGATAAAACTGCTGGGCAGGCAGATGGAATTGGATAAGCTCATCAATAATTTAACGGAGGTAAATAATGCCGGATAACAAGAGCAAAAAGAAAAAACGTTTAATCGAAGAAGAGAGCGACAACAGCGTTGTAATGTCCAAAGCTGAGGAGATCGCTCAGACCATCATCGAAGCAGCCAGGCAGACAAACAATGAGATCACTTACGGCGAGATCAATATCATGCTGGCTGATGTTAATCCTGACAAGGATACCCTTGAAGAGATATATGACATAGTAGAGGGAAAGAACATCAACATCATGGATTCGAGGGAGCCGACTTCGAACGAACTCGAGGCAGATCTTGACGACGATGACGATCTGCTCGATCTGGATCTTGACATGGATCTGGACGACGAGGATCTTCTTAACGATGAAGAAGATGAAAAGAAAAGCGGCGTCGTTATCAAGCCTACCGGTGAGATCGAGGTCAGTGACGCGGCTTCGCGAAGCATACCTACCGATGACCCGGTCAGAATGTATTTCAAAGAGATAGGCAAGGTGCCTCTTCTTTCGGCAGAGGAGGAGAGAGACCTGGCGATCAGGATAGAACAGGGTGATGAGGAAGCCAAGAAAAAGCTGTGCGAGAGCAACCTCAGACTTGTAGTCAGCATCGCAAGAAGGTATCTCAACAGGGGCCTTTCGTTCCTCGATCTGATACAGGAGGGAAACCTCGGCCTTATCAAGGCTGTCGAAAAATTCGACTACACCAAGGGCTACAAGTTCTCGACATATGCGACATGGTGGATCAGACAGGCTATAACAAGATCTATCGCCGATCAGGCAAGGACCATCAGGATACCTGTACACATGGTCGAGACCATCAACAAGCTGATCAGGATCTCGAGGCAGCTGCTTCAGGAATACGGGCGTGAGCCGACCTCGGAGGAGATCGCAAAGGAAATGGGAATATCAGTTGAAAAGGTCAGGGAGATAAAGAAGATCAGCCAGGATCCTGTATCTCTCGAGACTCCGATAGGTGAAGAGGAGGACAGCCACCTCGGCGATTTCATCCCTGATGAGGACATACCGTCACCGGTAGAGGCTGCAGCATACTCGATGCTGCAGAAGCAGCTCCGCGAGGTGCTCGACACCCTTTCCGAGCGTGAAAAAAAGGTACTTATACTGAGATTCGGTCTCGATGACGGACGCCCGAGAACCCTCGAAGAGGTGGGACGCGAGTTCAATGTAACACGAGAGAGGATACGTCAGATAGAGGCCAAGGCGCTCCGCAAGCTGAGACACCCGAGCCGCAGCAAAAAGCTGAGAGACTATCTCGAATAACAGCATAAGATCTGAACATGATATCATGCAGGCAAGTGAATTAGTTTAAGAGGAGATATGAATAATAGAATCAGACGAATAATGAAATGCACCGGCGCGGTCCTGCTGCTTATTATGATATGCATCGTTTCTGCCGGATGCGGATCGGCCTCAAAATGGAAATATGATCCGATAACGGATCTGAATGATCTTGAAGGCCGCAGGGTCGGTGTCAATCTGTCCTGGGAGGCCGATTACTACCTGAACGGCAGAAAGGACCTTAAGCTGGTCAGATACGACACAAGTGCCGATCTCGTCATGGCTCTCAAATACGACAAGATAGATGTCATAGCCACCGACGAGGACATGGTAAGGCTCCTTATGAGCAGCAGTACGGGCCTTGAAGTTGTTGAGCCGGCTTTCGCAAAGATCGGCAGCATAATGTATTTCGGCAGTGATGATGAAGCTCTGGCGGAGGATTTTAACAAATTCCTCGCCGAGTTCAAAAAAACCGATGAATACAAGGATTTTGTCAAAAGACAGAAGGAATTCAACGGGCAGGACTATATCGGCCCGGATATCCCTCTGACCGGCACTGGAAAAACTCTGCGCATCTCCGCAGATCCCAATAATTTCCCGCGTATTGTCAAGAATCCTGGAGAGGATGACCTGACAGGATTTGACCTTGAGATACTGAAGCATTACGCAAATGACCGCAATTACAGGCTGGAGATTGCCGAGTCCAATTACAACGACGGTGTGATGGGGCTTCAGAGCGGTAACTACGATATCCTGACAGGATACGTCAGCGATGTATATGGTGATGAGGTCAAAAATATCGGTCTGTATGTATGTGATCCCATGTTTTACTTCGATCTGTACTACATTCAGAAAAATCAGGCAGATATAACGGCAGTGACAGACTATCTCGATTAAGAGTAAGTATTGTTAAAAGACATAGTATAAAAGAATTAATAAATTTGGAAAGAGGATTACCGTGTTAAATACTATATGGCATAAATTTTACGCAACCTTTATATTGGATAACCGCTACCTTATATTCGCAGACGGTCTCAAGGTAACACTGCTGCTTACCTTCGCGAGCTTCATATTCGGAACGGCTGCGGGAGTGCTGCTCTGCGCCGCGTCAAGGTCAAGGTATGAGTGGCTCAGAAAGCTCGCAAGGCTGATCACATCGCTGTTTACCGAAATACCGACGATGATGCTGCTGATGATTTTCGCTTATATTATATTCGGCCGCAGTGCGCTTCCGCTGCTCTTTGTAGTCGCGATCGCTCTCACACTCAAGGCGGGATCATACCTTTCGGCTATTTTCAGCAGTGCTCTCGATACCGTAGAGGGAGGAGAAATAGAAGCTGCGCGAACTCTCGGAATGACTCGCTGGCAGGCTTTCAAATATGTAGCCCTGCCTCAGACTGTGGTTGCCGCTCTGCCGCTTTACAGGAACCAGTTTATCGTAACGATGCAGGAGACATCGGTCGTAGGATATCTTGCGCTCGTAGACCTGACAAGAGCTGCTTCGATCATTCAGAGCCGTACTCTGGATGCGTTTTTCGGCCTGATCGCCGTGACACTGATCTATTTCCTGATCGGCGCCGTTGTGAAATTCATATTCAAGCAAGTATCGAATCGTTTAGGAGGTGAAGCAGCATGATATCTGTACGCAATATAACCAAGGATTTCGGGACAGGACCTATACTTGATAATGTAAGCATCGATATCAAAAAAGGAGAATCAGTCGTTATCATCGGCGGCTCCGGCTGCGGAAAGAGCACACTCCTGAGATGCATGAACCGTCTGATCAAGCCTGAAAAGGGTGAGATATACATAGACGGGGTCAATATACTGGACAAGAACACCGACATAGACAAGGTGCGCCGCAAAATGGGCATGGTGTATCAGCACTTCAATCGGTTCTCACATCTGAACGTTCTTGAAAACATCATTCTCGCTCCGATGAAGGTGGACGGGAGAAGCCGCGAGGATGCAGAAGCGGAGGCTAAGGAGCTTCTCAAAAAGGTAGGCATGGGAGGCCGTGAAAAAACATTGATATCGTCTCTTTCGGGTGGACAGAAGCAGCGTATCGCGATAGCCCGTACGCTTGCCATGCACCCTGACGTGATACTTTTCGACGAGCCGACCAGCGCTCTTGACCCTACCATGGTAGAGGAGGTTGAGAACGTTATCCGCTGCCTGGTAATGGACGGCATGACCAGCGTCATCGTTACTCACGAGATGCGTTTTGCAAAAAAGATCGCGACGAGAGTGGTGTTCCTTGCCGAAAAAGGCATATACGAAGAGGGAACACCTGAAGAGATCTTTGATAATCCGAAGAAGATACTGACTCAGAGATTCCTCTACCGTTCACGTATGTTCGAAGCTGCCCTTGAAGCAGACAAGCTCGACCTCTTCTCACTGGTCAGTGATATGCAGGATTTCCTGAGACGCTATGAGGTCACCGAGCATCAGAAACGCTTTATTCCGGTGCTCTGTGACGAGCTGTTATATCCTCTGTTCAATGCAGCGGATAAGCCGGCATCAAGGATAAATCTCAGGCTCATATGCAGTGAAACAGGCAGCAATCATACGATGCACCTCAATGTTGAAGGCATCGGAAGCGATCCGCTCGAAGAGCCATACCTCGACGAGCTCAACCTGAAGCTGCTCGAAAACTATGCAGGCTTTGTATTCAGCAAGGAAAACAAAGACGGCTGGGAGATCATCATCCAGCTGTAGATCCGGACATATGGCAGTATAATGCTCTTTATCCTGGCTGGATGTATTCAAATGCTTCTATGAACTAATAAAATAGCTTTAATATGCGACTTAGTAAAAGAATATATAAGATAGCTGAAAAAGTTGATCAGGGCGAGACAGTCGCGGATATAGGGACGGATCACGGATACGTCCCTATGATTTTAATAAGGGATAAAATATCTCCGAGAGCGATCATGTCGGATATAAGCGAGGGCTCTCTGGCTAAGGCCGCAGAGACCTTTGAGCTCTGCGGACTGGAGGCCGATGAAGCTGATTTTCGTGTCGGGGACGGACTCGATACCGTGGCTCCGGCTGAGGTGGACTCCGTAATAATCGGAGGACTTGGCGGTTTTACGATAATAGATATACTGGATGCGGATATCAGCAAGAGCAAAAGCTTCAAAAAGCTGATACTGCAGCCGCGCAAGCATTCGGGAAACCTCAGGTATTACCTGTATACCCACGGCTGGGACATCGCTGACGAGGATCTTGCGCCCGAGGGCAAATTTGTCTGCGAGGTCATAACCGCCGTGCCGTCTGAACATTACCGGCCCGCGCCTTATCCCGAGGAGGATATCAGGTGGAAATACCCGGCAGCAATAATAGATGCTGACAGGGAGCTCGCGGTAAAGCGCATCAGCTGGAAAATAGGCAGCATTACTGAGGAACTCGAAAATCTTAAAAAGAGCACTAAGGACAACAGCGAGCTTACAGCAAAGCTCGAATCCGACCGGGAATACCTCAAAGGCATAATCCGTTAGATATGTAACAGTTCGCTGCACAGACACTAAGATAGAGCCGTCCACAGCCACAGATGGAGTACGGCTGGATAGCTGTGGACGGCTCTATCGCAGCGGCTCAGGATTGCGGAAAAATTGTCTTGCAAATATTCGCAGTGCGGATATAATTACAAGATAGCGTTAAAAAACGGGTAGACCAGACGGTCGCGTGGCTCTCCCAACTGGGCCATGAGGAAAGTCCGGGCTCCATAGGGCAAGGATGACGGATAACGTCCGCCGCAGGTAACTGTAGGGAAAGTGCAACAGAAACACTCCGCCGAAACGGGTAATGCCGTGGTAAGGTTGAAATGGTGAGGTAAGAGCTCACCGGTGCTGTGGAGACACAGCAGCCGTGTAAACCCCATCCGGAGCAAGACTGAGAAGGGCTATACGTGGTGCGGCCCGTACCCGCCCGAGGTAAGT
This sequence comes from Mogibacterium sp., assembly GCA_017433945.1. Classification (GTDB taxonomy): domain Bacteria; phylum Bacillota; class Clostridia; order Peptostreptococcales; family Anaerovoracaceae; genus Crickella. Next base: position 12,582 of record JAFRGH010000193.1, read on the forward strand.
CGCTTGACGCCGCAAGCAATTGCGGTGCTAGATGGATGATCGTCTAATACAGAACCCGGCTTACGGTCTGCCCGCTTATTCATGCTGATAATAAAAAAAATAAGGGAGTATCCTGTAATGTCAGGAGGCTCTTTTTAAGCTATAATATTACATTTTTGTTATTATTCCGGCCGATTAACGATTGATCCGGAAGAGTGACTTATGAGGAACTTATATGAAACTGAGACTTGGTATTGATGTTGGATCCACAACTGTTAAGCTCGTCCTTCTCGATGAAAAGGGCGGGATCGTGTATTCAAAATATGAGAGACATATGTCCAATGTCTTTGAAAAGGCAGGCGAACTGCTTGAGAGACTCAGGGATGAAAAGGGCGATCTTAAGATAAGACCTGTCATTACAGGATCAGGAGGCTTGTCTCTCGCTGATCTCTTTGGAATCAAGTTCGAGCAGGAGGTAATCGCCTGCAGCAAGGCTGTAGAGACCCTGATACCTCAGACTAATGTCGCTATCGAGCTCGGAGGCGAAGACGCCAAGATAACATTTTATGATTCTACCGTAGAGCAGAGAATGAACGGCACCTGCGCAGGCGGCACCGGAGCTTTCATCGATCAGATGGCCGTTCTGCTCAATACCGATGCAGGCGGACTGAACGAGGCTGCCAAGGATTATTCGATCATATATCCTATAGCATCGCGCTGCGGAGTCTTTGCTAAGACCGATATACAGCCTCTGATCAATGACGGTGCCAGGACTGCGGATATAGCCGCTTCAATCTTCCAGGCAGTAGTCAACCAGATGATATCCGGACTTGCCTGCGGCCATCCTATCAAGGGTAACGTAGCATTCCTCGGAGGACCGCTCGAGTACCTGTCAGAGCTTCGCAGGCGTTTTATCGAGACACTGAAGCTCAGCGAGGATCAGATCGTATTCCCTCAGAACGCAAAGTTTTTCGTGGCTATAGGCGCTGCTCTGCTGGCGGACAATGAGGAAGCTGTCAGCCTCGATATGCTTATAAACAAGCTCAAAAATGCGGATCCTGAGGCTGTTTCGGATACCAAGTTTCTGAGGCCTCTCTTCCTCGATGAGGACGAGTATAAGGAATTCAAAGAGAGACACGCGTCCGCCAGAATCACAAGAGCTGATATCGCAAAGGCTGAGGGACCTGTGTTCCTCGGTATCGATGCCGGCTCGACCACTACCAAGGCTGCCCTCACAGACAAGGAGAACAGACTGCTCTACGAGCATTATCAGAACAACGAGGGAGATCCTCTTGATGTAGTCAAGGCTGTTCTCAAAGAGATCTATGCGAGGCTGCCTGAAAAAGCCTATATAGGCAGATCCGTGGTCACGGGCTACGGCGAAGGACTCATCAAGGCCGCGTTCAGGATCGATGACGGCGAGATCGAGACCATGGCCCACTACAAGGCTGCCAGACAGTTCCTTCCTGAGGTCAGCTTCATACTGGACATCGGCGGTCAGGATATGAAATGCATGAAGATTAAGGACGGAGCGATCAGCAGCATCATGCTCAACGAGGCGTGTTCATCCGGCTGCGGCTCTTTTCTCGAGACATATGCCAAATCGGTCAGCATGACCGTGCCTGAGTTCGCGCAGGAGGCTCTCAAATCGCAGAGGCCTGTGGACCTCGGCACGAGATGCACGGTATTCATGAATTCAAAGGTCAAGCAGTCCCAAAAGGAAGGCGCGACTGTCGCGGATATCTCGGCAGGCCTTTCGTATTCTGTCATAAAGAACGCTCTGTATAAAGTAATCAAGCTGAGAAATACAGAAGAGACCGGTCCTAACGTTGTCGTTCAGGGCGGCACATTTCTTAACGAGGCTGTGCTGAGAAGCCTTGAAATCATACTCGGCAAGAATGTGATCAGACCTGAGATATCCGGGCTGATGGGAGCTTACGGCGCCGCGATCGTGGCAAACGAGGGCTATAAAAACGGTGAGAGATCTGCTGTCCTGCCGCTCGAGGAGGTGGACGGCTTTACTGTGACCACATCCAACGCGAGATGCGGCAGATGCGGCAACAACTGTCTGCTGACCATTTCAAAATTTACAGACGGAAGCCGCTATATTACGGGAAACAGATGCGAGAGAGGCGCAGGCATCACAACAAAAAAATCCGACCTGCCTAATCTGTACAAGATAAAGCAGAACCTCCTCTTCGACAGGCCGGTCCTCAGCGAGGAGGAGGCCAAAAGGGGCGTCATAGGAATTCCTCGTGTGCTCAATATGTACGAAAACTATCCGTTCTGGCACGCTTTCTTCTCGAAGCTCGGATTCAGAGTGGTCCTGAGCCCTCCGAGCAGCAAGGAGATCTACCAGAGTGGTATGGATACCATCTCATCGGATACCGCGTGCTATCCGGCCAAGCTTGTGCACGGCCATATAAAATGGCTGGTCGAAAACGGCATCAAGAGGATATTCTATCCTTCGATCAACTACGAGGCCATAGAGGACAGCAGCGCGCCGAATCACTACAACTGCCCGGTAGTCGCGACCTATCCGGAGGTCATCGACAAGAACATGGCGGATTATTTTTACGACAATGACGTGGAATTCTATCATCCGTTCGTGCCGTATGACAACGATGAGAGATTCACCGAGGAAATGGTAAAATTCTTCTCCGGATCGAGAAGCGTCGATCTCGCGAGCAAGGAGAATGTCGTCGAGAGCTATCATCTCGGCGAGGACCACAGAGAGTACAGCCTGTACGGCATAGGCACAGACTCTCTCGAGATACATCACGCGCTTGCGGCGGGCAGGAATGCTCAGATGAATTACAAGCGCAGGGTCGCCGAGGCGGGCGACGCGGCGCTCAAATACATGAAGGATCACAACAAAAAAGGCATTATCCTGTCCGGAAGGCCTTATCATGTTGATCCGGAGATCAATCACGGAATCGATGAGGTCATAATCCAGCAGGATATGGTCGTTCTTTCAGAGGATTCGGTCAGCGGCAAGATCAGAGCTGCCAGGCCGATCAGGATACTCGACCAGTGGGTATATCATTCGAGACTGTACAAGGCTGCTATCTTTGCAGGCCAGCACGATGATCTTGAGATAATACAGCTGAATTCGTTCGGCTGCGGACTTGACGCGGTCACTACGGATGAGGTCGATGAGATACTGCAGCAGAACAACAAACTCTATACAGTACTTAAGATAGATGAGGGAGCCAATCTCGGTGCCGCAAGGATCAGAATACGGTCACTCAAGGCAGCGCTTGAAGAGAGGGAAAAGCTTGGAACAAAATCTCTCAGAGTCAATGTGCCGTATATTCGCAAGCTTTTTACGAAGCAGATGAAGCTCGAGGGATACACTCTGCTTGTACCTCAGATGTCGCCTCTGCATTTCCAGTATTTTGAACCCCTGCTCAAATCAGCAGGCTATAATGCTGTACTGCTGCCGGCTGTCACCAAGGAATCCGAGGAAGAAGGACTGAGATACGTCAACAATGACGCGTGCTACCCGACCATCGTGACCCTGGGCCAGATCATTTACGCGCTCAAATCCGGTGACTACGATCTCAGCAAGACGGGCGTCTTCATGTCGCAGACCGGAGGCGGATGCAGGGCCAGCAATTATGTGGCGCTGCTGCGCAAGGCTCTCAAAGATCTCGGAATGGAGCAGATCCCCGTAATATCATTCAATATGGTCGGTCTCGAAAAGAATCCGGGCTTCAAGATAACTCCGAAAATGGCGGTGCAGCTCGTGTTCGGAGCGCTGTATGGTGATATCATCATGAAATGCCTGTACAGGGTCAGACCGTATGAGATAGAGAAGGGTACTGCCGAGGCTGTCATGAATTCGTGGTACGACAAGATCGTAGCTAACTGCCTCGATACGGACCGGAAGCAATTTAAGAAGAACCTCGAGGCGATAGTAAAGGATTTTGACAGCATACCTATTCACGAGGACATGGTAAAGCCAAAGGTCGGAATAGTCGGGGAGATTCTGGTCAAATATCACCCGAACGCCAACAACAATCTGGTCGAGACCATCGAGCAGGAGGGAGGCGAGGCTGTAGTTCCGTCGTTTATAGACTTTTTCGAATACGGATTCATAAACAAGATATACAATTACAATCATCTTTCCGGCACATGGAAAGATATGCTGATGAACAAGGGCATGATACGCTTCGTGGAGTCGTACCGCAAATACGCGAGAGCCGCCTGCGCGAAGAGCAAACGCTTTACGCCTGATGCGCACATCGAGGAAACCGCCGCGAACGCTGAAAAATTCATTTCTGTCGGCAACCAGTGCGGCGAGGGATGGCTGCTGACCGGTGAAATGGTCGATCTGATCGAATCGGGCGTCAAGAACATACTGTGCCTGCAGCCGTTCGCGTGCCTTCCTAATCATGTAGCGGGCAAGGGAATGCTCAAGGCGCTGCGGCAGTACGATGAGAAGGCGAATATAGTCGCGATAGACTACGATCCGGGCGCTTCCAACGTCAATCAGCTCAACCGCATCAAACTCATGATGTCTACTGCGTTCAAGAACCTTGAAGATGAGCTCGCGGAGTAGTATAATTTGGGCGAACAGAAATCTATATCATATCAAAAGGAGGTGTCTCCATTGGGCAGACATGGGACAATAGCAAACAGAAAATCAGCGCAGGACTCAAAACGTTCGGCGATGTTCACTAAGTATTCGAGGCAGATCATCGTTGCTGCAAAGGACGGAGGAGATCCTGAATTCAACCCTTCGCTGAGGGTGGCTATCGATAAGGCTAAATCTATCGGTATGCCTAACGACAACATCAACAGGGCCATCAAAAAGGGCACAGGCGAACTCGGCGGCGAATCATACGAGGAGCTGCAGTTCGAGGGTTACGGCCCGAGCGGCGTTGCTGTTATCGTTGAGGCCCTTACAGACAACAAGAACAGAACGGCTTCGTTCGTAAGATCGATATTCGATAAGAACGGCGGCAATCTCGGAACACCGGGATGCGTATCCTATATGTTTTCGCGCAAGGGCGTCATAGTTGTGGACTCTGAGGATCTCGACGAGGACGAGGTCATGATGGCTGCGCTGGATGCGGGCGCGGACGATATGATCGTGAATGAGGATAATTTTGAGATCAGGACAGAGCCTTCGGCATTCAACGACGTACATCAGGCTATCAAGGACGCAGGATACGAGATCGTTGAGGCTGAGGTCGAGCAGATACCTTCGATGGAGGCTAATGTAACAGACGAGTCAGCCATCAAATCACTCACCAAGCTGATCACATCGCTCGAGGACAACGACGACGTACAAAAGGTATATTTCAACTGCGATCTTGATCTTGAATAAACAGTACCGCTCGAATGCCTCACGGGAGGCACAGGTATATTGAATCATATTTCCTGGAATATGCGTTGAACTCACTTAATTGAACCTACACTAACTTAAAGGGATTCTGATGCGGAAGCATTATGTAAAGCCTCCTCGATAGTGGACTACAGAAGCCATGCTTTAAGAAGTTACCCACCTTATCAAGACTGATAGGGCGTCAATTAATAGTTTGACGGTATCCCGGGAATTTTTATTGCGGCGATATTTGTGCTATACTACTACCCAGTAGCTAAGAAATCAATATCAAGGAGTTTTGAACAGTATGAAAATGCGCAGAATCGAAATCAATCAGATCGGAGGATTCAGGCTGGGAAATGCTGATGACAAGGATGCCGCTACCGGCTGCACGGTCATAATATGTGAAAACGGCGCTGTCGGAGGCGTGGATGTCAGGGGCGGTGCTCCGCTGACCAGCGGAACAGATCTTTTGCGATTCGGTAACTCTCAAAAGATCAATGCTGTAGTGCTGAGCGGCGGTTCAGCATTCGGACTTGAAGCCTGCGCAGGTGTTGTGAGGTATTTATCTGCGAACGGCATAGGAAATAAGATGCCGGGAGGTGACTCGGTTCCCTTTGTCTGCGGAGCTTCGCTCTATGACCTCGAAGTAGGCAGCTCAGAGGCGTTTCCCGATGTGAAGATGGGAAAGCGCGCCTGCGCTAATGCATATAAAAACGTTTTCGGAAACGGCAATAACGGAGCCGGTACAGGCGCGTCCTGCGGCAAATGTCTGGGAATGGGCAGGGCGATGAAGACAGGCCTCGGTACATATGCCGTAGGCGATGATTTCCTTCAGATCGGCGCGGTCTCTGCGGTAAATGCTGCCGGAGATATTGCCGGCGGTTCCGGAAAACTGATTGCCGGACTCAGATCAAAGGACGGAAGCAGCATCATCGGCACTGTCAGAGCGATGAGAGAAAAGGTCCACAACGAATATACAGAGGGATGGGAATCAGAGCCTGTTCCAAAGCATTCCGCGCACGAAGCATCCAGAGCCTTCGCCGCCGAAAAAAGCAATAATCATGAAATGAATGACATAGCGGAAGCTATGATGGCCGCTTTTAACAGCTCTAATAATGACGGTCACAGCAGCGAAGCCGGGGTGCAAAAGTCCGCAGGGGCGCAAAAGCCCGCAGGGGCAGTCCGTGCTGAGGCAAAAAAAGAAGGCAGCGCCGCTGCCTATGTGGAAGCCTTCAAAATGAAAGCTCTCGCAAAAGCGCAGCAGGCGGCGCGATCGGGACACGCGGATAAGGAGGATCAGACAGTTCTGTCTGCCGGAGAACAGGCGATAAAGAAATCTGATGATCTGATAGGCCGCCATAACGCGGATGAGCCGGATATTGACAAATATTTTCAAGAGAGCGCAGCTAAGAGCGATCCTCTTACAAGCAGGGACGCGAAGGGATCAAACGCGGATCCTGCGGCAGGCAGATACGGTAATGCCGGGACTTCGCGCGTAGAGAAGCATGCGTCAGCCGGGATCCGCAATTATGAGGAAATTGTGGATGAAGAGAACGATGACGATGATCTGGGATATGATATACCGTTCAACACCGTGATATCCTGTGTAATAACCAACGCCAAGCTTAGCAGAGCACAGGCCAACAAGCTCGCTTCGATTCTTCATGATGCCTATGCGCGCGCGATAAAGCCTGCTCATACCACGATGGACGGAGATACTATATTCGTGCTGGCAACCGGTCAGCAGAATGTCAATTTTGATGCGTTCGCTGCTCTGGCTACCGATGTACTGCAATACGCGGTCATAGACGGAGCGCTGTCGGCCAGGAAGGCATACGGGCTGCCGGCTGCAAGAGATTTCAAATAGATTCAGGTAAAGATATGAAAAAGGTTATACTGATTGACGGAAACAGTTTGTTGTTCAGGGCGTATTTTGCGATGCGCCCAATGGTCACATCCAAAGGCATTCACACTCAGGGCGTGTATGCCTTTATTAATATGCTCAACAAGATCATCAGGGATCATGAGCCTGATTACATGGCTGTCGCCTTTGACATGAAGGAGAAGACGTTCCGCCATGAACAGTATGCTGAATATAAGGCCGGCAGACAGGCAACTCCTATCGAACTGCTGTCTGAGATTCCATGGGCTCACCGCGTGCTTGAGGCCATGAACATTGCTGTTCTTGAAAAAGCGAGATATGAGGCTGATGATATTGTCGGCACGGTCGCGGCAAGAGCTGAAGCCGACGGCATGAGGGCACTGGTGATCAGCGGCGATAAGGATGAGCTGCAGCTGGTCAGCGAAAATGTCAATGTGCTGATAAATAAAAAGGGAATGACGGATTTCGATCTCTATGACCTTGATGCTATGCAGGAAAGATACAGGCTCACTCCAAAGCAGTTCATCGATCTAAAGGGCCTGATGGGTGATAAATCCGATAATATACCAGGGGTCCCGGGCATAGGCGAGAAAAAGGGAATAGGACTTCTTAACGAATACGGAAGCCTGGAGAACGTGCTGGAGCATGCGGATAGCATCAAGGGCCGGATGGGCGAGAATATCCGAGCCAATATTGAGACCGCCAGGATGTCAAAATGGCTCGCGACCATCAATACGGATGCTCCTATCGATTTTACATGGGAGGATCTGAGCTTTAAGGCTCCTGATACAGATAAGCTGATCGAGCTATATACCGAGCTTGAATTCCATTCGTTTATCAAAAAGCTTAAGGCAGAGGGCGGCTCTTCGTTATCTGGTACAGCCGGTGAAGGATCGGCTCCCGTCAGTTCAGCCGATCTCAGAGCCGCGTTTGCAGATATAGAGATTATTGATGCGGCTGGTTTTTTCGACAGAATAAAAAGCGGCGCCGAGGTGTTCATTGAAGCGTCTACAGACAACAGTCATCTCAGAGTGCCTGAGGTCACATGCATAGCTTTGTATTCGCCGGAAGATGGTGCCGCCTGCATCAAGGAGCTGACGCCTATGGAGATCTCAAGCGTTTTTGATGCAATAGCGTCAAAGGAGCTTCGGATATGCGGCAGCAGCCTCGATAAGATCATGTATACGGCGATCACAGCAGGCGGAGTCAGGCTGAGACCTTATTACGATATCAGAGTCGCCGAATATCTGCTCGATCCCAACCGGCAAAAATATCCTCTGGACAAGCTGCTGCTGAGATACTGCGCTTATTCCGCAGAGGAGGGAGAAACAGAGATACTTAATGATAAGGCTGACGCGGACCTCACAAGGCTCAGCGGAGAGGACTGCCTGAAAAGGGCTTTTTATGCCGCTTCGGTCAGAAAAGAACAGGAAAAGCTCCTGCTTGAAAGAGAGCTTCGGGATCTCTTTGATTCGTGCGAGATGCCGCTTGTTGCGACGATCGCAGGGATGGAGGCAGCCGGCATCAAATGCGATCCTGAGGTGCTGAAAAGCATAGGAAAAGAGATAAGCGAAGGGATCGTTCAAAAAGAAAAGAGCATATATGAACAGGCAGGCACCGAGTTCAATATCAATTCGCCTAAGCAGCTCGCCGCTGTTCTCTTTGATAAGATGGGACTGCCTTATCCAAAGGCAAGGGGCAAAAGCGGCAGCTATTCAACGGCTGCTGATGTGCTCGACAAGCTCAAGGACAGCTATCCGATAGTATCCGATGTGCTCGAGTACCGCAAGCTTGCCAAGCTGAACAGCACCTATGTCGAGGGCCTGCTTGCGGTGATAGCCGAAGACGGCAGGGTTCACCCTCATTTTATGCAGACAGTTGCCGCTACCGGCAGACTCAGCTGCACGGATCCGAATCTGCAGAATATCCCTATAAGAGACGAGTACGGGCGCATGATACGCAAGGCGTTTCCAGCCTCAGGCCCGGATCACTCGTTTACGGGCTCCGACTATTCACAGATAGAGCTCAGGATACTCGCGTCGCTGAGCGGTGACGAATCGCTTATAAATGATTTCAGACAGGGCAAAGACATACACAGAGCGACAGCCTCGCGTGTTTTCGACATAGCGGAGGACGAGGTCACAGCACTCGACAGGACGAGAGCCAAAGCCGTGAATTTTGGCGTAGTCTATGGAATGAGCGGCTTCGGCCTCGGAGAGAGCCTCGGCATCTCCAGGACCGAAGGGCAGAAATATATCAGCGATTATTTTGAAAAGCACTCTGCGGTCAAAAAATACCTTGACAGTCTCGTTGAGACCGGTGAAAAAGAACGCGAGGTGCGGACGTATTTTGGCAGGGTCCGCCAGATACCTGAATTCGCGTCGCGCAGATTCATGGAGCGAGAGCTCGCGAAGCGTCTTGCTATGAATACGCCAATACAGGGCACTGCTGCAGATATAATCAAGATCGCGATGAATTCGGTATCTCATGAACTCGAGGCACGGGGCCTTGAATCAAAGCTGATACTGCAGATCCACGATGAGCTGATCGTCGAGGGTCCTGACAGCGAGGCGGATGAGGTAAGGGCTCTGCTCGATGAATGCATGAGAGGAGCGGCAGATCTGGCCGTGGATCTCGTATGCGACATTCATACAGGCAAGACCTG
>JAFRGH010000194.1 GCA_017433945.1 Mogibacterium sp.
CTCAGAGATGCCGAGGATGATCCTGCAGTATTGAGCATCTATGACATGATGTTTGAGAATATGCGGCTCGCATCGGAATCCGGCAGACCTTCATGCCAGGATACCGGACTGGTGCAGTTCAGAATAGACTGCGGCAGCCGCTTTCCCCTGCTTGAGCAGCTGGAAGGCGTACTTGTGGCTGCTGTAAGGCAGGCCACCGAAGCGACTCCTCTGCGACCAAATGCCGTAGAGACTTTCGATGAGATCAACACCGGTGACAATCTCGGTACCGGCGCGCCCTCGATAAGCTGGAACATTATTCCTATGTGGGATGGCTGCGCGGTATCAACCTACCTTGCAGGAGGAGGATGCTCGCTGCCGGGTCACGCAGCAGTTCTTATGCCGGGTGAGGGCTATGAAGGCGTTGTGCGTTTTGTTCTTGACAGGATCGCAGAATACGGGCCGAATGCCTGTCCTCCTTTTCTCGTAGGTGTGGGCATTGCCAATTCTGTCGATACGGCGGCTCAGCTTTCAAAAAAAGCTCTTTTCAGGCCTGTGGATTCGCATAATCCTAACAGGAAAGCTGCAGAGATGGAGCAATTGCTCGAGGAAGGCATAAACGCCATGGGGATCGGTCCTCAGGGCATGGGCGGAAAGGCTTCAGTGCTTGGTGTAAACATTGAAAATGCGGTCAGACACACTGCTACACTTGGTGTTGGTGTAAGCCTCAGCTGCTGGACACACCGCAGAGGTTACATAGTTTTCGACAGAGATCTCAGTTTTACTGCCGGCACTCACTCCGGATTCACATACGGGGCAGTGAATCAGAAAGGTGCACCAGAGAAATGACAAATACCATCAACGGAAAAACGATACTCAGCACACCGTTCACCGTGGAGGACATACAGGCACTTCACGCTGGAGATGTAATATATGTAAGCGGAGACATAGTCACCGGACGTGACGATGTTCATATCAGGGTGGTAAAAGAAGGCATGGAACTCCCTGCAGAAATAAGCGGCAAGGTTCTTATGCATGCAGGTCCTATAATCAGTGGTTCTGCAGAAACCGGATATGAGATCGTCTCTATAGGTCCGACCCCCTCGATGAGGATGGAAAAACTTGAACATGATTTTATAGAGAAGACCGGTGTCAGACTTATCATAGGCAAAGGCGGCATGGGGGAACGTACTGCCGCAGCATGCCGCAAGTTTGGCGCAGTCCACTGCGTGCTTCCTGCCGGCAATGCAGTCGTTGGCGCGGCATGTGTAGAAGAAATCACAGGTGTGGAATGGCTCGATCTCGGAATGGCCGAAGCGCTCTGGAAGATCCGTGTTAACAGGCTCGGACCACTTATAGTAACGATCGACAGCAGCGGCAGAAACATTTTTGCAGAAAAGAAAAGAGAGATCGCCAGACGAAAGGAAGAACAAATAGACGCGATCAGCAAAAAACTTGAGACTATCCTGAAATAAAAGATACCGGTATGATGCAGCTGCATTATACCGGTCTTTATCTTACTTTGCAATCACGTTCCTGATATATTCTATCTGTTTTCTTACCGAGTCAGGACTCGTGCCTCCGGCGGAGTTCCGCTTCTCCATGCAGGTCCTGAGATCCAGCCTCGGATATC
>JAFRGH010000195.1 GCA_017433945.1 Mogibacterium sp.
ATCTGGTACAGAACGGGATCCGCTACAATAATGCGGGCGGATATGTCAGGGTAAGTGTCAGGCATGAAGACGGTCACGCGGTGCTTATTGTCAGAGATAACGGCATAGGAATAGCGAAAGAGAAGCAGAGCCGTGTATTTGAACGCTTCTACAGAGTGGACAAGAGCAGATCCCGTGACAGCGGAGGAACGGGGCTCGGACTGGCGCTTGTAAAACATATAGCAGAGATCCATAATGCGGATATCGAGATGGACAGCGCACCGGGCGCAGGAACCGAGATCAGCGTGCATTTTCCTGAAATAAACAGAGAATGCTGATGCTGCAAGTCCCCCGCGAAGCCATTTGGACCGTTGATCTCCAACGGTTTTTTCGTGCGCTTATTTTGTGATATACTTTTATATAACTAAGCCGACTAAATGAGGAACTGTCTGAAATGCGAAACAAAAATACAAGGCCCATAAATGACAATGAGAGATAACGTTGAATATCAAATATATATAGGTTGTAAAGATGCCTGCTTGCACGATGAAGTGATGAGCATTGACGCTCTTACTGAAATGGTGGTGAGATTCTTTGCAGCGAGAGAAATGGATTTTTCCCTGGTTCCGGCCAAAGGAGGTTTTCTCCATGAGAATGGGTGGTACGATGTGGAAGACACTCTGTGTATCAATATTATCGGCTCGTCGGATGTCGATATGATCAAGATGGGTAAAAGCCTCGCGATGTTTATGAATCAGAAATGCGTGTTAATTTTAAAAAACAATTTGCAGACGAAGTTTCAATAGAGGTCATCGTTATGGGGAAAGAACTTAAAAAAGGTATCAAATATGAAATCTTCGTGGGCATGAAGGACAAGGACAGCTATGAGGAGATTTTTGATGCAGAGGATTTTAAGAATATTCTGACCGAAATCTGCACGGAAAAGGAAATCGGCTTTTCCCTATTGACTCAGATGGGCGGGTATTCACACAACAAAGGATACACCACGGAAACAAGCCTGAGGGTAATCATAATCGGAATTGATGAAGAGGAAGTCCAGACTATCGGAGCAAGACTTAAGGCACTCATAAACACAGACACGATTCTTATTACAAAAACAGAAGTTGAATACTGCTTCCTGTCGAGTGAGGTCGGATAAGACAGCGAGATAGCAGTACGATGAAGCATATTATCGGAATGGAATTGGAGCGGAGAAAGTAATGCGAAAGGGAACTGTGCTGTCGATCGGCGTTATAATGCTTATCATCCTTTGCGGCTGCAGCGATACAAAAACTGCTGTGCGATATGAGCCGGCGGATGTTCATCAGGTCACGGGCAGGCAGGGCGTATGCACGGAAAAAGGGAACTACTGGGTAAGCGGGTCCGGTACGCTGGCTAAATACGACAGCAGCTGGAAGCTCGTTGCCGAAAACACGGAGCCTTTTGAGGGCTATTCCCTGGAGGTAAATCACATCGGCGACATTGATGTGTACAATAATGAACTGTATCTTGGCGTGGAATATTTTATGGACGGTGAGAGCAAAAACATACAGGTCGCAGTCTACGACGGCGACACGCTGGAGCTTAAGAGGGTATTTCCTTTCCGTCCGGATACCGGTCAGCAGGAATGCAGCGGGATCGCCGTAGATCCGGATTCGCGGACTGTATATATGACTTCGTGGATCGATGACGAATCCAGTGAATATCTGTATATGTATGATCTGGATACGGAGGAGTACAAGGGAAAGCTCAGGATGGATCCGGGACCGAAATGGCTGCAGGGCGTTGCGTATTATGACGGAAGTCTGTACGTCACAAGTGATGACGGAGACGCGGATGATGATGCGCCGGATCATATGTACAGAGTTGATGTATCAGATGACAAAAAAGACGGAGCCGTCAGTATGGAAAAAGAGTTTGATGATGTGACAAGGCAGGGTGAGATCGAAGGCCTGACCTTTGATGAGGAAAAAAGGCAGCTGCTGCTCCTCTACAACAGGGGCGCAAAAATAGCTGCCGGGATGCCGACTGGCTTTTACGAAGGCTATAGCGAAGAAATACACGAAGTGTTTGTATATGATATAAAATAACAAAATGGTCTCATCTGATCATACGGCGGCGCCGTAAGGATGAGGCCATAGCTTTACAGCAGGAGGATAAAATGCTTGAACGTATTCTGGATAAGCCGATCCAGATGAATCTTGAACTGACTACGCGCTGTCCGCTTCACTGTCCGCAGTGCTATGTTTCGCTTAACAACGGCAGGGAGATGCCTTTGGATACTGCTTTGTACTGGATCAGGGACGCGGCTGATGCCGGCGTCAGCGAAGTCAATCTGTCGGGCGGCGAGACTCTCTGTTATCCGCATCTGACAGAGCTCATCCGGGAATGCAGCCGGCTCGGACTCAAATCAAATATCGCTCTTTCGGGAGCGTATGTGACAGAGCGCAGGCTGAATGAATTTATCGATGCCGGCGTGTCGCGCATCTTTGTGTCACTTAACGGCAGCACCAGGGAAATAAACGAAAAGACCCGCGACGGCTACGAGCTCGCGATCAACACGCTTGAGCTGCTGCAGGCTATGAACTACAGCAAAACCGTGATCAACTGGGTGATGCACGAATGCAACGCGGATGATTTCCCCGAAATGATAAGACTTGCGGAGAGGTATGGAGCTTCGCGTCTTGTTGTGATGGTTTTCAAGCCTGATTCTTCGCATCAGCTGAGTAGCTATCCGACAAAGGAACAGATCTGCGCGGTCGCTGAGCAGATAAGGCAGTACCGGGGCGATGTGGCGGTTGGCCCGGAGGTCTGCTTTTCGCAGATGTGCACTCTCGTAAAGAGGAGCTTCTTCGGCAGCCTGAACTACGGGGTATTCAGAGGCTGCGGCGCCGGCCGCGACGGCATTTCCGTAACTGTCGACGGCAAGCTGACGCCTTGCAGGCATCTCGAAATCGAAGAGGAATACGATCATATAATGGATTACTGGAACGATTCGCCGTTTCTTGCGAAGCTGCGTTCTGTCGAAGAAGAACGCCGGGAACCTTGCAGAGGATGCAAATGGGAGAACAACTGCCTGCCATGCATGGCAGTCGGCATGAAGCTGCATGGTGAGCTGAATTACGGCATGGCGGAATGCCCGATCGCCGAGCCGAGAGAAACTGAATCAAAGTAAGTCAATTGGACGGTTCTCTTTGGCGCATTGCTTGACTGCGTGGTGGATTGAGGTGAGGCTGTAAGGCGTGCTATAATATATCCGATGACTGATCTAATGGATTGAGTGTTTACTGATTTTTCGAACGATTACCGACTTAGTGTCCAGGGAGGTTAACGTATGGAAGACAGAGCATACAAGACTGATGTTGCGCTTATGACTGCAACTTTGACCGAATACAACGCTGTTATGTATATCCATGACTGGGAGGATTTCAGGCTCAAAGGAGATGATCAGCTGTACAACAGGACGAGCTTTATGCGTGATGGTTTCAGGCATACGGTCGTCCATGCCAGACAAAAGGAAATGGGAATGACAGCAGCTGCCGCGACTGCTATGAAGATGATATATGAGTTCAGACCGCGTTATCTGATCATGGTCGGCATAGCAGCGGGGGTTGCCCGTGACTGTGTTGCAGATCAGATGTACGGCGATGTTGTTGTTCCTGACGTCGTATGGAATTATTCGGCGGGCAAATTCGTCAGTCCCGAAAATGCTGACATTGCATTCGGAGATGTAGGTTTTCTCCCGCGCTCGACCTTTATTTCCATACCTGATGAGGTGATCGGATATGTAAAGACCGCAATTGAAGCGCCGGAAAACGAGTGCTGTGTTCACATAGGACCGATGGCATGCGGCAGCACCGTGGTCGCAAACAGCAATGTGCTTGAAAAGCAGATACATTCACAGATGGATAATACAGCCGGGCTTGATATGGAGTCATATGCTGTGGCATACGCAGCCATGCACGCTACGGAGCCGCGTCCTCTGCCGATCATAATCAAGAGCGTATGCGATTATGCCAGCAGTCAGAAATCCGATGATTTTCAAAAATTTGCTGCTTATACGGCCTGCGATTTCGCAAAGACTCTGTACGAAAAATTCCTGCCTTTTGACGGGCAGTGAAAATGGACTGAGATATGGATGAGAAATCAGATAAAACAATTAAAGCAGATGCAGCGAATACTGATGCTGCAGAAGCAGTCGAAATAGAAGCAGCAGGAATAGAAGCTGAAGGTATGAAAGCTGCCGAGACTGATCCGGTGGTTCCCAATCCTGCGATTGCGGAGCGTGAACGGCGGATAGCTGAAAAGCTTGCCCGCAGCGCCGAGCGAAAAGCCAGGCGCAGGGTGAATATTGTCTGGATCATTTTTGTGTTCATAGCTGCCGTGATAGGCGGTGAGAGCCTGCTTTATCCGCTGTATGATTTATTTTTCAACAGTATAAAGCACAAGGTCTCGGATGGCATGGCCTTTACGCTCGAAATGTATACCGCAACCATCGTTTCGGTGATCTGCATTTTCGTGCTGTGCTGGTCCATCAAGGAAAACAGGTATATCTGGAAATCGTTCCTGCCGCCGAAAAGGGGCTCATCCGCGGAAATATCGGATGACTTGCTCGCGGATTTTTACGGACGCAGGAGAAATACCTGGAGCATGCTCGTAAAAGGTCTGCTGCTGGGATTCCTGACTAATTTTTTTTGTATAGGACTTGCGCTGCTGCACGGTGACATCAAACTGTATTTTGACTGCAGCATGTCACAGATACCGCTGTTTATTTTCGCGCTGGTATCGGTATGGATACAGAGCTCTTCAGAGGAGATGTGGAGCAGGGGTTTCCTGTACGAGAGGCTGCATGAAAAATACCCGCTTTGGATGGCTGTTGCTGTCAACGGGATACTCTTCGGTCTGCTGCATGTGTTCAATGACAGCGTGACGGTGCTTTCGATAGTCAGCATCATAGTTACGGGCATTTCATATTCTCTGCTCCGCTGGTATACAGGCAATATCTGGATCGCAATGGGTATCCATACCGGATGGAATTTTACTCAGAATTATCTTTTCGGACTGCCTAACAGCGGGCTGATATCTCAGTGCTCGGTATTCCATCTCGATGCGGCAACAGGCGCCCGCAATCTGATCTATGATTACGGCTTCGGCGTGGAAGGGGCTCTGCCTGCCGTATTTATGGACGCAATGGTCGGTGCAGTTTGTCTGGTGCTCGCGTACAGATCCGGGAGGATAGGTGAGCTGAAAATGAGCAGGAGGCAAATGCTTGAACACGGGGCGAGCCGGAATACGGCAATAAAATCAGATTAACGTTACCGATTTGTTTTGAAATAGTAAAACAGCCGCAAGGGATGGTATGCATTACCCGATGCGGCTGTTTATTATGTGTTTGCTGAATATCTATACTGAATCCTTAGTGTTTTATGCTGTGATTTGATCCTGGGAGTATGTCACTGTAAGAAATGGCTGTTGTCAACAAAAACAATCGCTCCCGATTGTTTCAAAATGGTTCCGGCTCTGATATAATTCATCAGCGTTAAGCACTGAGAAATAAAAAAGGATGTTTATTATGATGACTGATCGTGAGAGGATGGAGCTGGGACTGCTGTATGATCCGGGAGATGAGGAGCTGATGACGGAGCAGATGAGCTGTCAGGATAAGCTCCGGGAGTTCAACGCTCTGCTGCCGTCCCGGTATGAAGAGCAGCAGCGATACATGAAAGAGATGTTCGCCGAGTGCGGCGAGAATAATTTTTTGCAGAGGCCTGTATACGCGAACTGGGGATGCAGACATGTACATCTGGGTTCAAATATATACGCGAATTTTAACCTGACTCTTGTCGATGACGGTCATATTTATATAGGGGACTGGACCAAATTCGGGCCGAATGTGACTGTGGCTACTCCGGGACATCCGATAATGCCGGAGCTGAGAGAGGGACATGTGCTGCAGTACAACAAAGATGTGCATATCGGGCGCAGGGTCTGGATAGGTGCCGGGACGGTGATATGCCCGGGCGTGACTATAGGTGATGATACGGTCATAGGGGCAGGGAGTGTCGTGACGCGTGACATACCGTCCGGAGTCGTTGCTTATGGTAATCCGTGCCGCGTGATCCGCAGCGTGGATACTCATATAGGAGATCCTGACGTTGATTCTGATGTATATCCTGACGTATATCCTGACGGAACGGCTGATGAAGGTGAAAACAGCAGAAGCGATTCGAACGCTGTGGGCAGGGACCGTGAATTTTTCTTCAAAAACGAACGAATCGACTGGGATGAGCTGACAAAAAAATACGGTGCTGAATCGTAAGCGGCGGAATAAAGAGGCTGACTCAAAAACAGCTGAAGAATGGGATTCATCAGAGAAATATGATAGAATGAATGCGTTGCTCAGAGCTTGCAATAATCGGTTTTTCAGATGCGATAATGATTTGAAGCGAATGATTGAAGCGAATAATTAGAAACGAATAATTAAAGCGATAAACAGCTGAAGTGGCAGATAAGAGGATAATACTGGGAATACTGGCGCACGTGGATGCCGGCAAAACTACTCTCTCGGAGGCGGTGCTGTACCGGACAGGGGAGATACGAAAGCCGGGCCGTGTGGATCATCGAGTCACTCTACTCGATGCTGAGTCTATTGAGAGAAACCGGGGCCTCACTATTTTTTCGAGGCAGGCTGGGTTCAGCATCGGGGATACTTCCGAGGTGACACTTATAGACACTCCGGGACACGTTGATATTGCA
>JAFRGH010000196.1 GCA_017433945.1 Mogibacterium sp.
GCCGTTGGGTTTAATCTGCAGAATCTGCATGAAACAATCCGCCGTAAGCTGCGGCTCATGCTGCTAAGCTGCAGTGAATAATCTGACGTTAGAAGGCTCGTTTAATCTGCCGGACAATAGCATATACGTGATATTGGATCCGGGTCTGCTGCCGTTTGAAGGTCGTCAGTTTCCGGCAGATGGACGCTTGTTCGGTATGTTCCAGGATTCTGCGCCTGATCGCTGGGGAAGGACTCTGATGAACAGGAGAGAACGAATATGCTTTCTACTATCAACAGCATAGTAGGAACGAGGTTACCCTTGATGATCTGTTTGATTGAACTATTCCTAAAATCATAATTTTCGGAATAGTTACTGAGCTGTAAGCGGGTTTTGGGCTGTTAAGGCTGCTTTTCAGGCATATATCCCGGGTGTCCGAATATGTTTCCGGACACCCGATTATTTTATTCCTGGACTAATTGATAAAACAACCTATTTTTACAGTTCGGCAAGCGGTCCCGGAATGATCCTGCCGGTGCGTCTTTTTCCGTTATAATCTGTATCAAAAACTATATCTGAACCGTCTGCTGATTCAAATCTCGCTTCCGGCTCAAACGCTTTTCCCAAGACGTCAGAATCTATCAGCCTGCATTCAGGCATACCGATATCGTGATCTGAGCTTCCCACAGCTCTTATCACAGGCTTACCGTCCTCACCGTCCTCATATTCGATATCCAGAGTCACATCATCCAGAACGACAGCTCCGGGCTCGTGTCTCGACGGCTTTGCGCCGTTCAGATAAAGATTGCCGTCCATCCATACAGGCAGATGGCTGAAATGGACGGGTTCGAGTCCGGCAAGATCTGCGGGTTTCGAGAAATTAAACTGACTGATCCATTCATCATACGACGGATAATCGTCGAAGCACCAGGTTCCCGCACATCTGTTCTCAAATTCGGAACCATCATCAAAATCGTGCAGTATCTCAAAATCATCTGCAGGCCATTTTTGCAGGAAGATGTTGTTATAGAATCTGTTGTCCCCGTGCAGTATGGTCATAAATCCCATTACCTCTGTCCTGTGCGGGATATGATACGGCGTATATCTCCAGTCTGTTCCGGCGCCTACACAGGTGAATGCGCCGCATATCAGGTTGTGGACCATCGCCACGCCCTGTGCCGCGAACCTCAGACTTACATCAGACAGTAATAAATTATTATCAATAAGCGTCGGGCCGTGGCTGACTTCGACGAAGAGATCCTGTGACATCATGCCGCCTTTGAGCTGCCGCACGCCTGCAGGTCTCTGATTATCATGGAGCAGATTAGCCGTGATCCTTGTTCCCTGAGCCTCCCAGTCGCACCATATGCCCATGGTGCAGTGATGTATGTGATTTCTCCTTATCAGCACATCGATGGCTGCGTGCATCTTGATGCCTGCGATCTCCGCGCCTCCGAGCTCCATCATATTGATTATATGATGGATCTGATTATCCTCGATAGTGCTGAAAACGCCGCCCATTCGGCCGATTATGCCGACCTGCTGGCAGTTGTGGATATTATTCCGGCGTATGATACGTCCTCCGATCTTTTCCTTGATCCATCCGTGATACTGGCCGCGGCATACGGAGTCACGCTCCATCTGTGTAGGGCTTTTGACATATTTAGTCGTAAAATAATTGTCGTTGTCCGGATCATAGTAGCGTCCGAGAGAAATGCCGGCGCATTTGCTGTCCGTGATCTCGCAGTCCTCTATGATCCAGCCCCTGCTCCAGTGAGGTCCTATCATTCCGTCCTGGAACGCTGCAGGCGGAGCCCAGGTCGTAGCGGCTTTTTCTCTCCTGAATCCGCTCACTCTGATGTAATCAACACCGGTCCTTGAGGGAAAGAAGCATTCTCTCCTGACATTGATCTCGACCTTTTCCTCATTCGGGTCAGCGCCCTGAAAATTAGCGTATATGACGGTTTCATCGCTTGCCTCGTCCTGCTCTGTGTACCATTTGTATATCGAATCCTCAGGTGACCAGCTGAATTCGCTGATCTGAGCTTCGCTGCATTCCTCGAGCGATGTGACCTCATACATAGCCTTGCTGTTCAGGTAAACACAGCCGGTATGCTTATCCGCTTTGGCAAAATACCAGTCCCCGTAGACGAGCGTCTTATACGGGTTATATTCACCGAAAAAGCTGTTTTTGATGCGGCAGGACCAGAGCTTGTCGCTGAACTGATGCCAGCCGGATATCCTTTCTGAGCCTGTTATTATCGCTCCAAGAGGCTCGGTGCTGATATAGCTTATGCGTGCGTCCTCTGTGCCGGCATTAGCCGGATCCACATATTCCCTGTATATGCCCGGAGCCACATATACCGTATCACCGGCAGAGGCAAGAGCTGCTGCCTCACCTATCTTGCTGAAAGGCCTCTCCCTGCTCCCGTTTCCGCCGGGAGCAGCGTTTATGTCGACATAGTAATTCATATGGATGTCTCCTTCCATCAAACTCTCAAAAAATAAACCCGCATTTCTGCGGGTTTATGCGTTGATACGCGAAATCAGTCTACCTTTGTTTTTCTCCAGATTCTGCGGAATGCGTCGATCTGCTTCTGAGGCGTGTTCCGTCTCTTGAGCTCCCCGATGTACAGCTCTTCGGTCATTCCGATCTTCTTGTAATACTTGATCATCTCAGTCTGCTTGTTCCTGAGGAACAGCCATACTCCGCCGACTACGGCAACACCGATGACAAGGCCGACCAGCAGACCGATCCACTTGAATTTCCAGATGAGGAAGATGGTGAGGAGAAGCCATACGATACCGCCTGCGATAAGACCGTATCTCAGCTTCTTTTCGTCTACCGCCTTAGGAGCCTTGATGTTCTCAGCGTTCATCTTTTGTCTGTAAAGGTTCTTCTGATAGCCCTGTGACTGTCTGTTGTAATTATAATTGGCCTGATATCTGCCGCTTCCTTTTTTGCTCATATTGTTCTCTTTCCTTTGCTATATTATTGTATATTATTTTTTCGTAAAATACCAAACTGTATTGTACCATCAGTCAGGCTTTGACGCAATTGATATAGCCTAAAGAATTGGACGATTTAGGGATTTTTATCAGAATTATGATCAGTACAGTCAGCGTGAGGCCCGAAGTCTGTTCTATATGAAAATCCGAACATCTGTGCCGGGATGCATTGGCGTTCGATGTTCGGATCTCAAATAAAACACACTATCTAGACATACATACCAGCGGAGGGTCGTATGATGCTAGCTTATTGATATACGGGCACAAATATGGTATCGCCCGCCTGCACGTCAGCAGCGCTGATGTCGTTAACCTCACAGATCTCGTGAACTACCTCTCTGGTATCGATATCCACATCGTCGTTATATCTCTCGGCGATGCTCCAGAGGCTCTCGTTCTCACTGACGGAGACCTGCGCGTAAGTATTGACGGCTGCAGCCTCGGCACGGCCTATGTTCAAAACACTGAAGCCTGCAAAGACCAGCACCATGACGCATATAAATAAAAAAATGAAAAATCTGATCGGGTTAGCTATTCTGTAATGATGTCTTCTTCCTGTCATGGTCTGCACCGTCCCTTCAAAATGTATGCTTTCAAAGAAATTCACTTCCGAAAATCCATTTCGAAAAATCACTTCCGAAAATCTGTTCTGAACTTTTGTTCTATATGGATTATAAACGCCTGTTCGATATATGTCAATGCTTTTTCGAACAAAATTTCAGAAAATTTGTTTGCTTATTACGACTCATTCCCGGATGAGTCGCAACGTCTGCCTTGACTGCGATCAGGCGCAAAAAAAGACAGCCGCCGCAGCGGCTGCCTGCTGTAATGACCACAGCAATGCTATTACAACAATGCTATTCCTTTGTAAGGTCTGCGAACGGCGCGTCTATGAATTCGGAGAGCACCTCGGGATCCAGTATGATCTGCACTCCCCTTTTGCCGGCCGAAAAATATATCTTATCGAACAGAACAGCCGTTTCGTCTATATATGTAGGATAGCTTTTCTTCATTCCTATCGGCGAACAGCCTCCGCGGATGTATCCGGTAAGGTCGAACATCTCCTTGACATGTATCATTTCAACCTTTTTATTGCCGGATACGGCTGCAGCCTTTTTGAGATCGAGATTGGCCCCTGACGGGATGACAAAGACCGACAGCATATTGTTGTCCCCTCTTGTCACCAGAGTCTTGAACACCTCATCCTCGGACACGCCGAGCTCCGCCGCGGCATGCACACCCGAGAGATCGTTCTCGTCGCATTCATACTCGGCCATTTCATATTCGATTCCGGCGGAATCGAGCTGCCTCATCGCATTGGTCTTTTCAATCTTTTGCTTTTTCGCCATTATTGTTCTTCCCTGCTTTCTTTCGTATTAGTTTCTTCCTTGTCGACCTTCTCCTCTAAGCGGTCCAGTATCGCAATAAGGTCCTTTCTCTTTATCGCACAGACGATCAGAATCACAGCGGTCAGGACCGCCAGCACGGCTATCGCCGTATAATTGCCGCTGCTGAAGAAATGTCCGAGCAGCAGGCTGCCGAGCATTCCGGGCGATCTGCCGATCGTAGAGATCAGTATGAACGCTCTGAAGCGCATTTCAGAGACCCCCGCAGCGTACGCGACGAGGTCCTTTGGTATGCCCGGTATCAGGTAGATAAGCAGCACAGCCATAAGACCCTTGCCGGAATTGAGCTTTCGCCTGTAATTCTCTATCTTTTCCTCGCCAAACAGAACATGTATTGCGTCTTTGCCGAGTACACGCGATATATAAAAAGAAATCGTGGCGCCTATGACTGCTCCTGCTATGGATATAAGATAGCCCTGCAGCACTCCGAACATGTAGCTCGCCGCGAACTGTATCGGCTGACCGGGCACGATGCATATGATGACCTGCAGCACCTGAAGACCGACCAGGATAAGGAACGCTGTTCTCTTATACTGCTGCAGAAATGTAGGAAGCTGCCTGAGCCACGCGGTATTGAACAGTGTATCGCGATAGTTCAGATAGAGTATGAGCGGCACTCCGATGATTATGAACGCGAGCAGAATCAGCTTGATGATCGCGGACGTACGTGCCTTATTATTGCTTTCGTCAGTCTTTTGACTGTATCCCATGATGAGTCTCTTTCCTGTGATAAAGCGGCGTGAGATCCGCAGCAGTTCCGAAAAAATACATAGACGCGTGCTGCCGGTGCAGTGACGCAGCTGACATCACAGCCCGATAAGTCCCTGTCTGTGCAGTGTGTCGAGGCTCTTGATGATGCCGTATCTCGAGTGCTCGTATGTCAGCCCGCCCTGAAAATACGCGATATACGGCTCCCTCAGAGGTGCGTCTGCGCTGAGCTCAATCGAAGAGCCCTGCACGAATGCCCCTGCGGCCATGACGACCTGATCCTGGTAGCCCGGCATATCCCACGGCATAGGCGAAACATATGAATCTACAGGCGATGCGGACTGTATGGCCTGGCAGAACGCGACAGTCCTGTCAGGATCGAGGAACTTTATCGCCTGTATGATATCGCTTCTCGGAGCCATTGCGCGAGGCATGACCTCAAAGCCCAGAGAATCGTACACGACTCCTGCGAGCATGGCGCCCTTTACAGCCGCGCTCACGACCTTAGGCGCGAGGAACAGCCCCTGCATCACATGCCTGTTCTGCCCGTAGGTAAGACCGCATTCCGCGCCTATTCCCGGACAGGTCAGGCGGTATGATATCTTTTCGATCAGATCCTCCCTGCCGACTATATAGCCGCCGGAAAGAGCGATCCCGCCGCCCGGATTCTTGATCAGGGAGCCCGCCATGACATCAACGCCGAATTCCGTAGGCTCGACAGTGTCGACGAACTCGCCGTAGCAGTTGTCCAGCATGACGATTATCGAAGGATCGATGCTGTGCACCATTTCTGTTACAGCTTTGATGCTGTCGAGAGAAATGGCCGGCCTCCAGTCGTAGCCTGTCGATCTCTGCATGGCCACGACGCGTGTCCTGTCGTTTATCGCGGCTCGTATGGCGTCAAGATCCACGTCCATATCAGGGCCGAGAGGCACTTCATTGTATAGTATACCGTAATCTTTTATTGTTCCCTCGAATTCTTTGCTGTATTTTCCTATCACTGTCTCCAGAGTATCGTAAGGAGCTCCGCTGGCCTCGAGCAGCTCGTCGCCCGGCTTCAGTATCCCGAAGAGAGTCGTGGCGATAGCGTGAGTCCCGTTGACTATATTAGGCCTCACGAGAGCCGCCTCTGTTCGGAACACCGATGCGTATACCTTTTCGACGGCCGCCCTGCCCGGATCGTCATAGCCGTA
>JAFRGH010000197.1 GCA_017433945.1 Mogibacterium sp.
AAAGGGCATTTGTAAGCAGTGCACAAATATGAGTCAAAAAGAACCGTTCCCAATGACTCATGAGTCATTGGGAACGGTTCTTTTTGACTCATATTTGTGCACTGCTTACAAATGCCCTTTGTTGTTTTGTACACCCCCTATATTGTTAAGTTTTTATCCTGATTCCATAATTGAATCAGGATATTTTTCTGTATATTCATATGTCTATATCCGGGTTTTAAACCGGAAACATTTTTGGCCGGGCATTTTCCGGCTCATCAAAGTAAGGAGGAAAACAGCGATGAAAGATTTTGCAGGCAGAGTCGCACTCATAACAGGTGCAGCTCACGGATTCGGTAAAGAATTTGTCAAGCAGGCAGCACAGCGCGGTATGAAGATCGCGGCTGTAGACATCATGGAGGAGGCTCTGAACGAGATCGCTCCTCTCGCAGAAGAGCTTGGCGCGGAAAAAGTAATGCTCTTCCCATGCGATGTGACAGATTACGAACAGGTAAAGTGCGTCGTTTCAGGAGTTCTCGAAGCATACGGACAAATCGATCTGCTGATGAACAATGCGGGAGTTGCCACATTCGGTCCTGTCTGGGCGGTTCCGACTCTCGAATACGAGTGGATCATCGATACTAACCTCAAATCGCACATATATTTCATGCATGAGGTCATTCCGGTAATGATGAAACAGGGCACACACTGCAACATCGTAAACACATGCTCGGCAGCCGGTACATTCACATCAAAGAGCGCTGCGGCATATCAGGCATCCAAGTTCGGCGCGCTTGCTCTGACAGAGTCCGTCTATTATGACCTCATCGACGCAGGCGCAGACATCCACATGAGCGCATATTGCCCGGGCTTCATCCAGACACATCTCGACCATTCCGAGGAGTACAAGCAGGACAAATATAAGGTCGAGGATGCTTATTACGGCAGCCAGCTCCACAAGGCAATGCAGGGCGCAGCACAGTTCCTGATCAAAACAGGCCGCCCTATTGATGAATCCGGTCCGATCGTATTCAAGGCTATCGAGGATGACCGGCTCTATATCATCACTCACGAGCATTATGACAAATACATTCAGATGCGCTGTGAAAATATGCTTGCCAGAAAGAACCCTGAAGCAGTCGCAATCGACCACAATATCAAGCAGCAATAGCCAAACTGCAGTAAACGCGTAAACATCCGCGGGAATGATCCGAAAGATGATCCCGCAGTTATTTCAGGGAGGAAAAACTATGTACGATATATTATTCCGGAAGGGAAAGATAGGCAATGTCGAACTCAAGAACAGACTTGTCATGTCACCTATGGGCAGCAACCTTGCCGAGCTCGACGGTTCATGCGGAGACGCGATGATCGCATACTACGAAGAGAGAGCAAAGGGCGGCTGCGGCCTCATCATGCCTGAGATCTGCCGCGTAAATGATGCAACAGGCGCAGGCTCCTTCAGACAGCTTTCGGTCACAAAGGACCGCCACATCGCAGGCCTCGCAAAACTCGCCGCTGCCATCCACAAGCACGGCTCAAAAGTTTTCATACAGCTTCATCACCCCGGCAGAGAGGGAGTTTCCAAGCTGATCGTCGGACAGCCTGTGGTATCCGCATCCGACAGGATGTGCCTGTATTCGAGACAGGAAACAAGAGCCCTGACTCATGACGAGGTCCTCGAGCTGATCGAACAGTTCAGCGACGGTGCTGTCAGATGTCAGAAAGCCGGGATAGACGGTATCGAGCTGCACTGCGCTCACGGATATCTGCTAGAACAGTTCCTTTCACCGTATACAAATTTCCGCACAGACGAGTACGGCGGCAGCTTCGAGAACAGGATGCGCTTTGTCAAGGATATCATCGAAAAGATACGTGAAAAATGCGGTCCTGACTACGTTGTCGGCATAAGACTCTCTGTCGACGAGATGCTCGCTCACAACGGTGTTACAGAGCCTTTCATCGACCTCGAGGAAGGCGTGAAGATAGTCAGATACTTCGAGCAGGTCGGCATCGATTTCATCGACGTCAGCTGCGGCATATACGAGACACTCAACTGGGCGATCGAGCCTACCTCATTCCCTGAAGGCTGGAGAAAGCCTATGATCCAGGCTGTCAAGGATGCAGTAAGCATCCCTGTAATGGCCGTATCCGCTATCAGGAGCCCTGAGATCGCAGCTCAGTTCATGGAGGAAGGAGTCTATGACTTCGCGGAATTCGGAAGGACCTGGCTGGCAGAGCCTGAATGGGGCGTAAAAGTCCAGGAAGGCCGTAATGATGAACTCAACAAATGCATCAACTGCCTGCGCTGCTTTGAGACACTGCTCACGATCAACGCACAGCTTCAGCCTTTCCAGTGCGCTGTAAACCCTCGCATGGGAAGAGAACTGAAGCTCGGCGAGCTCGAACCTGTAACAGACGATAAGAAAGTAGTTGTTGTAGGCGGCGGCCCGGGAGGGATGTACGCGGCAAAGACTCTCGCAGAGAGAGGCGTCAGGGTTACCCTCGTAGACCGGCAGGCAGAGCTCGGCGGCACAATAAACCTCGCGAAGCTGCCTCCTCTCAAGGACAGGATGCAGAATTTCATCGACTATATGGGCAGGCAGCTCTGCAGGCTCGGAGTTGACGTTCAGCTCGGCAAAGAGGTCTCAGCAGATGACATCGCTGCAATGGGTCCTGATGCTGTCGTTCTCGCGACCGGCTCGAAGAGCATAGTTCCGGCAAGCATCCCGGGTGCTGACGGTGCAAACGTATTCACAGTCGAAGAAGCTCTGACGGGCAAGGTCGATCTCTCAGGCAAGCATGTCGCCATGATAGGCGCCGGTCTGACCGGACTTGAAGCCGCGGAATACCTCGGCGAAAAAGGCAGCAAGGTAACGATAGTCGATATGGTCGACAGACCCGCGCCGACAGCATACATCGCAAATGTCATCGATGTCATGGGCAGGATCAGACAGATGGATGTCACATTCGAGCTCAAAAACGCCCTCAAGGCTGTTGAGGCAGACGGTGTATGCATAGAAAATGTCGAGACAGGCGAGCAGAAGAAGATAGCATGCGACGCGGTAGTGATGTCTCTCGGCTACAGGCCTGATCAGAGCCTCAAGGCTGCTCTCGAGGAAAAAGGACTCTGCGTCAGGCTGGTCGGCTCAGCCATAAAGGACGGCACGATGGGTCCTGCGACAAGGACCGGCTATGATGTCGGAGCAGAGCTCTTCAAGGCGCCGAAGCCAAGCTTCGTGACAGCTCCTGCCAAAATGGAAGCATTCGCAAAGGACTGCGCGATGAAAAAGCAGGAAGGCGTATACATGCTATACGCTACGGATCCTGCCGCGATCCGCAGGATACTCCCTGCTCCTCTCGAGCCTTATGCGCTGCCTCTGGTATATGTTTCCGCAAATCACATAAACGAGCCGACATTCGCAGATAATTACTACGAATCGATACTCGGTGTATACGCGACATACAAGGGCCAGCTCGGACTCTACTGCATCAGTCTCGTGCTCGGCGGTCAGGGAGCAGAAATGGCAACGGCTCTCGGGCGCGACGTGCTCTCTATCCCGAAGAAAGTCGATGCCGAGTTCGTGATCCGCAAGGACGATGAAGCCGGCAGGGTGTCTGTCGGCGTATCCAGAAGAGGCACACAGCTTGTCGACATGACGCTGAGACTCGGTGAGTACAATCACCCGATGACTCACCTGATAGTACAGGCTCCGTCGGCGGGAAGAGAAACACAGGGCTTCGGCTACTATTTCCACTTCGATCAGATGCCTG
>JAFRGH010000198.1 GCA_017433945.1 Mogibacterium sp.
ATGCTTTTGCTAGACGGCTGAAGCTGGACGAAAGATGATATGTTGAATAAAACATCAGAGTAGAAATGATAAGAGCCCCGATGATAAGCCACTTGTGTATCGTACGCAGCGAGATCCCATCATTATTCCTTTTTTTAAAAATCATTACTATGCCTCTTGATTTATATATTTCATCCCATTCAAGCACCCTTTGTATACATGATAACATCAGGTAATCACAAAATAAACACAAAATTGACAGAACTTAGCTATTAAAAAGGCGGCAATACACTGTCGCGTTGTACTGCCGCCTGTCTGAAGCTATTCCATCTCCACTGTCCCCGGCGGTTTGCTCGTGAGATCGTAAAATACTCGGTTCACGTGGTCGACCTCGTTGACTATCCTCGTCATCACTCTCTGAAGCACCTCCCATGGTATCTCAGCCGCAACAGCTGTCATAAAATCCGAAGTTATCACGGCGCGAAGCGCTATCGCGTAGTCGTATGTTCTGAAATCTCCCATGACGCCTACAGTCTGCATGTTGGTCAGAGCCGCATAGTACTGACTGATAGAGCCGGCAAGCCCGGCTTTGTCTATCTCTTCTCTGTAGATAGCGTCAGCATCCTGCACTATCCTTACCTTTTCGGCCGTTACCTCGCCTATGATCCTGACACCCAGACCCGGTCCCGGGAAGGGCTGTCTGCTGACGAGGTATTCAGGCAGACCGAGCTCTCGTCCGAGCTGTCTTACCTCATCCTTGAAGAGCATTCTCAGAGGCTCGATGATCTCTTTAAAATCGACATAGTCAGGCAGGCCCCCTACGTTATGATGGGATTTGATGACTGCCGATTTGCCAAGACCGCTCTCTATGATATCCGGATATATCGTCCCCTGAGCGAGAAAATCGACAGCACCGATCTTTTTTGATTCCTCTTCAAATACCCTGATGAATTCCTCTCCGATGATCTTGCGTTTTCTCTCCGGATCGGTCACGCCTGCAAGCTTTGCATAGTACCTCTCCGCAGCGTTCACACGAACGAAATTCAGATCAAAATCCCCCTCGGTGCCGAATATCGCTTCGACCTCGTCCGCCTCGTTTTTGCGCATCAGACCGTGATCCACAAAGACGCATGTCAGCTGAGGCCCTACCGCCTTTGCAAGCAGCGCCGCTACTACCGACGAGTCCACTCCGCCCGATAGAGCCAGCAGCACCCTGCCGTCACCGACCTTTTCTCTGACAGCCGCGATCTGCTTTTCCGCAAACGAATCCATTTTCCAGTCCTGATCGCATTTGCAGACTCCGAGCACGAATTCCCTGATAAATTCAGCGCCGTGCTCCGTGTGATTCACCTCCGGGTGGAACTGAACGGCATAGAATCCTCTGGATGCATCCTCCATAGCCGCTACCGGGCAGTCGTCAGTATGAGCTGTCACCGTGAATCCGGCAGGAGGCTCGCTGATGTAGTCCGTGTGGCTCATCCAGCAGACATTGCTGTCATCTGCCGCCCTGAGTATACCGTCCTTGCCTGTGACAGCCACCTCAGTTCTGCCGTATTCGCTGGTCGGAGCGGATTCTATTTTTCCTCCGAGCCTGAACGCCATGAGCTGAGCGCCGTAGCAGATGCCGAGCACCGGCACTCCGAGTTCGAATATACCGTCATCTATCGACGGCGCGCCTTCACCATAGGCGCTCTGCGGTCCGCCCGTAAATATGATGCCCTTAGGATCGAAGGCCCGTATCTCATCGAGACTTACCGACTCAAAGCCCTTGATCTCCGAATAAACTCCGCATTCCCTGACACGGCGGGCGATCAGCTGATTGTACTGTCCGCCGAAATCAATTATGAGAATTCTGTTTGAAGACATGTGATTCCCCCTTTCAATACGCCTGTTCCTTCATGAACCCGAGCAGACGCTCCTTGTAATCAGGAGCGAGGTCATACGAGGCATGACCGTATCCATCATATATATAATATCTGAAATCAGGACGTCCGCTCAGCCTGTCAATTATCTCCTGAGCGCAGTCGATACCGAATATCCTGTCTGTCCTGTCATGGATGAGCAGCAGAGGACAGCTGATACCATCCAGCTTATCTCTGAGATCAAGCGCTCTCATGCCCTCAGTCAGCTCTATAAAGCGGATCAGCTCTCCCTCAGTGACCGTCTTTGCCGCCTGTATGCATGCTTCCCTGCTCTGCTTTGCCGCAGGCTCCGGCATTATCATATCCGCAAAGAAAAGGTAAAGAGCTTCCGCGTCTCTGCTCTCAGCTATATCCGTAAATCTCTTAAACACCTTATACCGCTCTTCATCAAGGCGTGCCGCAGTCGATCCGACCGCCAGCTTTTTAACCAGCTCCGGATGGTAGATCGCCATATCCATCGCGACCATGCCGCCCTGCGACGCTCCGAACACGCAGACTTCATCAAGCCCAAGCTGCGCCAGAGCCTCGGCCGTATCATCCGCCATCTCATGCACAGAATAGGTCTCAGGCAGCTCGTTCCTGCGGTCAAACAGATACACGGTAAAATCATCAGTCAGCGGGCTGTAGGCTTCGGCAACCGCGTCAGCAAGACCTACAACGCTCTGTATGCTTATCCCCGGCAGGATCACAAAAGTCCCCGGCCCCTCACCGAAGCTGCAGTAATCCATCGTGAACACCCCTGTATTCACCCTGCCAATATGTGTTTTCATCTCATCCCTCCTCGTTTATCATGCGGAAATATTCATGCAGCATGCGCAGCGTGCCGTCAGCTGCGGCGATGCTTTACTGCTGCGTATGCAGCCGCGCCTGCCGCGGCAGCCAGGAGCAGTATAATTACCGCAAGGCCTGCCGCTCCTCCCGGGATACGGCTCAGCAGGGAGGCTGAGCTTCCGTCCTCCATGTGCTTTGCGGGTTCTATCCACTCAAGCGTTACCGGGTTCCCGTCTTTCAGAGTGTCCTCGAGCGGCCCGCCTGATCTGTCCGGCATCGCTATCGTCCTGAATTCAGGAAGCATATCATCCTTTTCTTTGCCTGAGCCGCCGGAGCCGCCGTTTTTACCGCCCTTATCCTTCGAAGGCTTTTCCTCCCAGGTGCAGACCTCCTCGCCGTAGGCAGCGTCCTCCTCTGTCGCAACAGCGATAAAGATTATCCTCGGGCTCACTTTTTTGTAGGTCGAGTATATATTATCCGCGTCTTCATCTTTTTCCCGGCCGTCATCCCTGCCGCCAGCATCTTCACTGTCACTCTCAGGATCTCCGTCGTCAGCAGACTCATCCCGTTCTCTGTCATCGCCGCTATCCTCGCCGCTGTCCCTGCCATGGTCTCCGTCACGTGATCCTGCTCCGTCCGCTATTTTCAGATCCATATGAAGCTTGACCGGATATCCCTCTTCAGGCACTGCTGCCCGGATATCATCTATATCCGGATCGCTGAGATAGATGATCCTGTCCGATAAGCTCCAGTTTGCCGGCAGGATGACCTTATGTGACGGCTTGCGGCAGTTCGTCTTCTTCATAAAAAGGCCCGATCGCGCAATGATCTCGTCCGAAAGCTCCTCATCAGTCATCCCGGCGATCTCCTCGGGCGTAAGCACGACATTATGAGTTACAAAGAAACAGTATTCAGTGCCGTCTATGTCAACCTGATGCACCTCGCGTATCGGTTTGTCTCCGCTTGTATCCTTATCCGCCGCGTAAACAGCAGCCGCCGATGCAGACAGCATCATTATAAAAGTCAGGATGAGAGCGGGCAGGACCGCTGCATGCAGCCATCCCGGCATATTATTCTGTATATTTGTGATTTCTCTTCCCTTAATCATGATGATCACCCTGTAAATAACAGATCATTTTACACAATGTCATTTTACATAATATCAGTTCACATCTGTCCGCGCCAGTATCGCGGCAGGTCTCCTGATCAGCGTGTGGAACAGAGGCAGCAGACCGAATACCAGATTGAATGCCAGTATAAGCGCAAGAGAGGCAAGCACCGTCTGCGGATTGCAGAGGAACATATTGGACAGATAAGATATCCCGTGCAGATGATAGACAATATAATTCATCAGCAGCCACCCCGGGATCGACGCTATCACTGTGATAGCTATTATCTCTCCGGTGAACATTTTGTAGATATCTCCCTTTCTTACACCTATCGCGCGCAGTATGCCTACTTCCTTGATCCTTGACAGGAACGAGGCTCTCATCATAAGGAACACCTCGATAAGAGAGATTATTATGATTATTCCTCCGACTATCAGGAAAGTGCGCGTCATCGTAAGCTGGCTTTTCCGGTATTCCGATCTCTCATAATTATACAGGTCTCTGACCTTGAGCCCGTATCCCTTAAGCGCTACGATTGCCTCTGATTTGTCTCCTGCAGGCTTGACAGTCATATTGTTCTGCTCACGGATGAGGCGGTATTTGATCGTATTTCTGCTGACAAAGAATTTGCCGCTCACCGTATCGCTCGTGTAATGTCCGACTACCTTGAGCTTGTGCCCGTTTACCTTGGTCTTGATCAGACTACCTGTCTTCATCGATTTTGCGTAATCACTGTCGACAAGGACCTCATAGTCATTGAGCGGAGCGACGCTGCCCTCTGTCAGCTTAAGCTCGTGCTTTTTCAGCTCATAATCTATCAGATCGGACGCTTCCGGCGGCGCCGCGACGACACTGCCGTCCTCACTGTACATCTCTTCACCGCCCTCTTCATAATCGCCGGATTCCTCGTCCAGATACTCATCCTCGCTGCCGTTGTTTGCCAGCATATTGATGAACATAGACGGCGAAGCATAGATGCACGGGCTGGTCTTGTCCGTAATGCCTACTATAGTGAACTCCGGCAGATTCTTAAGAGTCAGATGCCTGCCGAGCAGCTCCTCGGGCGTCTTATATCCGGCCTGGATGATATCCGGGTTGTCCTCCTTGAGACGAGTCAGGATAAGCGCGTCCAGAACGATCTCTGATTTGTTCTCCGGCAGTCTGCCGTACGCTATATCGCTATCCTTAAGATCATCCGATGAGCTCAGCGATCCGCTGACCACGCTTCCGCTCCAGGATGTCTGCCAGTATTCATCGTATTTCATGCTCATATTGATCCGGCCCGATCCCGGCAGCGCGTACTCTACCGTCGGATCCGATTCGTATGTCAGATAATCCTTTACCGGGATCTTTTGCTGCACAACAGCAATATACGAGATATCATCCTTGATGAATTTTTCATCAGGCATGTTCATGATTCCGGCTATGTTGGATACCGCATAGGTTATGAACATCGCCGATATAAGGAATCCGATCAGCAGGACCTTTTTCAGTATATGGTATTTGCTTACGGTGCGGAAGCCCGATACAAGCATCGTAAATACATTCAGTATAGATGAATGCCTGAGAGGTCTTGACGCTTCAAAGCGCTCGGAGTGGAACTTGCGCGCCTCCGCCTCCTCCGCAGTCAGAGCGCGATAGTGGTCATCGACGAGCTCTATGCTCGAATTTTCGTCTACGATCTCCAGTCTGCTTCCGGCATCACGTGATTGTATGAAAATATTGCCCCGGCTTATAACTATGTCGATAGCGATCTTTTCTCCGCTCTCGTTAAAGACGCGTATCGAATGGCCGTCATCTCCGAACCCGCGCCGGTCCTTTATATCCTGCAGATATATCCTGTTTTCGATCCTGTAATCCAGACCCTCGGCGTTTTTATTTATCTCATCCGAAACAACGCTCCCGTCTCTGAGCCTTATTATCCTGTCGGCGTAGAAATTCGCCAGGCTCTCCTCGTGAGTTACGAGTATCACCAGCTTTTCGCGTGAGATCGCCTTGATTATATTCATTACCTCGAGGGTATTGGCGCTGTCGAGGTTCCCTGTCGGTTCGTCGGCTATGATGATAGCGGGATTTTTTACGATAGCGCGCGCGATACCGACCCTCTGGCGCTCGCCGCCCGAAAGCATGTCAGCGTAGCGTTTTCTGTAGCGGTACATTCCGACGAGCTCAAGAGCGTATTCGACCTTTTCCTTTATCTCTTCCTTATCCTTGATGCCGACCATCTTTAGGACCATGGCGACATTGTCGAATACGGTCATGCTGTTGATCAGATTATAGTTCTGAAAAATATAGCCGATATTGAGATTGCGTATCTTGTCTACCGTACCGGCTCTCCTTCCGGTTATCCGCTGTCCGTTTATATATATGCTGCCCCTGTCAGGCTTGTCCAGTCCTCCTATCACATTCAGCAGCGTTGTCTTGCCGCAGCCCGAAGGCCCGAGCAGGGCCGTCAGACCGGTCTCGCCGAATTCAAGGGATGTGTTGTTGATTACATGCACCTGATTGGATTTGCGGCGGTAAAAATACTTGTCAACGTTTTTCAGTGTAAGCATTTCGTCACGCCTCCTCTCTGTACGCGCCCATCGCAGAGCTCCTGAACAGCATCCTCATGAAGCGGCCCGAGATTAGCACAGCCATTGCCATCAGTATCACCGCAAGAACTATGTAGTCACGGAGCGTCAGATACATCAGATAATCAGCCAGCTTGTCCGAATTGATTATCCCCATTCGGTTCAGCCGTATCAGCAGCAAAAATACCGCATAAGCGATCGCGCAGACGATTATCAGCTCTACCCTCATTATGCGCTGCGCCGGCCTTTTGCCCATGCCGAGCATCCTGACAGTCGCAAAATACACCGCGCGTGATTTGAGTATCAGCCGCACAACGAAAAACGCAATAAAGAATACCGCAATACATATGATAACAGCCATAGGCAGCTGTATTATCCTGACTATATTGCCATCCATAAAATTATAGATATGATCTCTCAGGACCAGCACGTGATATCCGCCTCTCTCCAGCATGTCCTTCATGCCTTCAAGGTTCCTCGTGTCATCCACGAACACAGATGCCTGATAGCTCCCTTTTTCATAGAGCCTGCGATAATCTGTAGGGTTTATGTATATCTCACCGTCATGCTCGGCCAGGTTCTTGAGCCCTGTCTTCTTCTCAAAGGTCTTTTCGCCGTATGTGCCCATTATCATCAGCTCAAGGGACTGCTCATAATAAAGGCCCTTAGCGCGTATAACAACAGTTTTACCCGCGGCGTAGCCCTCCTTGAACATAGGGTCATAGGTCGTAGGCAGCAGCACATACCCCTCCGGGACCTTATCATTTGTGACCAGACCGCCCGCGCCCGGCGTGCAGTTTTCCTCTGCCCCGTTTATCAGCATGGTGGTTTTGCTGTTCGAGGCATACATACCCTTGCGTATCTCCCTGATCATGGAATCCGAAAAATAGACTCTGCTGATGTCTGTATATCCGTTTTCAGCATTTTCCTCCTCATCCTTGAGTATGAGACCGGTCACTCTGATCTTGTGCTCCGATCCGTCATCAGTGAGAATAGTGTAGGTCTTGCCGAGTATATCGTCCGGCGATTCTCCGAATGTCCATCCGTCGTCTACCCCGCACAGCACGACATCATTATCCTTTTCAGGCATGCTGCCATTTGTCAGCTTATCATCAAGATCGCTGATATTGAGCATATACCCCGAAAAAGAGAAAGCATCGTTTTCAATATATATCGACGAATCGTATATCATGTCTTCGCGAACCAGCTTATCGACATGCGGCGCATTCTCTATGGCCTCATAGTCGGCTCTGGTAAACGCCTTGCGGTCATTTCTCTCGACCACTATCCTCTTGGGATCGTAATTAGAAAAATAGTTGTTCCAGCCCTCTTCGGTAATGGTGTCGTCCTGCTTCTTTACCGTAACATACTGCGCGCTGACCGCGCTGACAACAAAGAGAAATACGAGAAGAAGCAGCAGAAATTTTGCAGGCAAGTTAAAAGTGTTCCTGATGCCGAGCCTCAGCTGTGTGCCGTACGAAATGCTTCTCAGCTTTAGATTTTCGATGTTTACTTCAGTATTTTTATCAGTATTTGCATCAGCCCGGGCTGCGGCTGCAGCCGCACCGCCTGCTTCGGCAGTAGCTGCAGCGCCTGCTTCGGCAGGCATATCAGCAGGAATTTCAGCCGGCTCCTCTGCCCGAACGTCTGTGTGCTTAGGTACGCGCTCAGCTCCGATTCCCGTATCCTCTACTATCTTGCCGTCATGCATCTTGATCACACGGGTAGCATGCTCGCTGAACTGATCGAAGTTGTGTGTAACGACAACTACCAGCTTGTCCGCTGCTATATCCGTAAGCAGCTCAACGATTCCCTCAGCTGAAACGCTGTCAAGATTTCCCGTAGGCTCATCGGCTACGAGTATCTGCGTGTCCTTGGCAAGAGCGCGGGCTATGGCGACTCTCTGCTTCTGACCGCCCGAAAGCTTTGAGACCTTACGGTTCCTCTGTTCGTGAAGTCCGACTTTTTTGATGATCTCAGGCACTCTCTGTCTTATCTGCTGCGCGCTGCACCCGTCGATCTGCATGGCAAGAGCCACATTCTGATATACGGTATAGCTGGATATCAGATTGAAGCTCTGGAAAATACAGGATATGTACCGCTGTCTGTATTTTTCAAAATCCGAAGCTGTATAGTGGCTCGTCTCCATTCCGCCTATATACATCTCACCGTCTTCGTAAGTATCAAGACCCGAAATAACATTAAGCAGTGTCGATTTTCCGCTGCCTGACTCTCCCGTTATCACAACAAACTCACCGACATCCAGGTCGAGATTGACCCTCGAAATGCCGCTGGCTATTATACCCTTGCTGTAATAATATTTTGAAACATTTTTCAGACTGATTAAGCTCATCACTTATCCTTTAATATGCTTACGCGTCAAATGATTCCATGAGCCGTTCCTGCTGACTCATATTATACCAGCAAGGGGATAGCAGGTTGTATTCTGCTATCCCCCTTCTTCTGATTAAGTATAACACTAATAGGCGAACAAGTCTCTTTTGTTCTGATTTTAGTAATCAATCATCTGTCACAATCATCTGTCACAATGTGTTTCCCGCTGACTGAGGCATATGATCAAGCCGCGTCTCTTAACACCTCCAGATCTTTACCATTCTGAGAGCTGTCCTCTGTGCTCTTCCATTCTTCAGGATCATACTGCTTCTCAGCTTTTGTTATACCGCTCTTGTAGATCTGCTTGAATTCGTTTTTCATCGAGATCGGGACATAGTTCTTCGCGATATACGAAGCAGATTTGTCATCCCAGCTTTCTTTTCCCCACTCTCTTTCGGGATCGTCAGCCACGACCATATATGCAGCCGTCGGATAAGGGTTCCTGCTGTCGATGGTGTAATCGAGCATGCTTGAATCGCTTCCGCTGTTTCCGAACGCGGGTACAGGACGCTGACCTATCTCCCTCTCTATCTCGATAGCCTTGTTGGCGTGCAGGTTTTTCTGAATAAAGCCGCCTGTGAATACAAGCTCATCTCCCGGAACGTATTTGTAATTCAGGTTCATTGCTTCACTCTCGTGGCCCTTGACCTTGACTTCAAATTCCGTTCCTATGACCTGACTTTGCGGAACATATTCACTGTACGGTGAGCAGTCCACAACAGCTCTTGTAGTTGTCCTCTCCGTACCGCTTATAACATAGATCGTAAACTTATTATCATAAAGGTATTTGACGAGCTCGACCATCGGCAGATAGGCTCCTTCGTTATACTTCATGTTTCTGAAGCTCGATGTTTCTTTGTTTCCGAACTCGACTGCGTAGTTATACAGTTCCTCTACGGTCATGCCCGCGTATGCCTTAGCAAAATTCCTTGCAAGCTCTTCGCCTGCCTTGTAACCCGGTTTGACCTCCTGAGCTGCCTTTTTGAGTTCATCCGATACTTCGTCCGGATGATCCTTCAGGCAGTACTGCAGAAACATCATAGTATCGTAGTATGTAAAATACTGCTCGCAGGTCAGCGTTCCGTCCATATCGAATACCGCGATGCGATCCTTTACAGGAATATAGTTTTCCTTATCCTTTTTATTCGTAACTTTTTTGACATAGGCCCTGAGGTGAGCCGCCGCCTGTGAGTCAGCAGTCCAGTCTTTGCTCATAGGCAGAGCTTTGACTTTAACCTTGCATGTCAGTTTTTTTCCGTCGACTCTGGCATATATGTTCGCCGAGCCCTTCTTCAGAGCTTTGACCTTGCCTTTTTTGCTGACAGTCGCCACTTTTTTGTTCGAGCTGCTCCAGCTGACTTTTTTGCCTGTGCCCTTTACGCTCAGATTGACGGTTTCGCCTGCTTCAAGGCTGACACTTGTTTTGCTGAGCCCGACCGATGCCGCATCTACATTCATCACCGAACAAAAGCCGACAAGCATAATCACCATTACGGCGATAACTGCATTTGTCTTCCTGAGATATGTCATTTGATTTATCCTCCATTCAATATTTATGGTTTTTCTTAAACAGTTAAAACCTCTTTGATAATAGCACATTTTCAGAGCAGG
>JAFRGH010000199.1 GCA_017433945.1 Mogibacterium sp.
GATGGTTAGAGACGCGGCAGAAACACTGCATGATATTGTAAGATTGACCCCTGTTATACCTTTTGACAGGCAGGCTCCGAATCTGTTCATAAAGGCAGAGAATCTGCAAAAGACAGGTTCATTCAAAATCAGAGGCGCTTTCAATAAGCTGAATCGCCTTACTGCAGAGGAAGCCTCAAAGGGCGTTATCGCGTGCTCCGCGGGCAATCATGCCCAGGGTGTGGCTTTTTCAGCGATGCACATGGGTATACGCTCGGCAATCTGTATGCCGGATTACGCGCCGGTCATGAAGATAGAAGGGACACGCAGTTTTGGCGCGGAGGTCATTCTCGTTAACGGCAATTACGATGACTCCGCCAGAGAAGCGGAAAGGCTCGCTGCTGAGAAGGATTACACATTTGTGCACCCATTCAATGATCCGTATGTAATCGCCGGACAGGGAACGAGTGGCTTGGAAATCCTTTCGCAGATGCCGGAGGTAGAGCAGGTGATCGTTCCGGTCGGAGGCGGCGGGCTGATCAGCGGCGTCGCCATTGCCGTCAAGTCGCTGAGACCGGACGTAAAGGTGATTGGTGTTCAAACAGTGAATGTCCCCTCCATGTATTCTTCATTCGGCTTGGACGAGGTGGAGACACTTAAGGACAGGGCAACCATAGCCGATGGCATTCACGTATTGACGCCGGGAGATCTTACCTTTAAAATTGTAAGGAAGTACGTGGATGACATCGTGACGGTGAAGGAGAGCGAAATAGAAACGGCAATTGTGACGCTGCTTGAGCGATCAAAGATCATGTCCGAAGGCGCGGGTGCTACGAGCGTTGCCGCGTATATGTTTGACAGAGTCGATACTGACCTTCGGACGGTGGCTGTCGTTTCCGGCGGAAATGTAGATATCAGCACAATGAGACATATTATTGGCAGGGAACTGGAGCGGAGACAGTAAGGGAATTGCTGTAGATATTCACATACCCGGTATTTCCATGAGCAAGGCGCCCTCAGAGCATTTAAAATCAATGCTCTGAGGGCGTTTATAGTCCGGTGATGGCTGGAAGCGATCAGAAGCTATACGCTATGTAGGCCCATGAGCATAAGACTGATAATAAAGCCAAAGGAATGCTCTTAATGCGCTCAGCGGCAGGATTCTTCTTTGCAAGGCAAAATAGCAGAATGGAACTGAGCAGTAGGAATGCCGGTACAATCCTGACTGTTATGCTGGTGCTTCCCATAAAGACTATTACTGTGCAGATCAGAAGATATGAATAAATAAAACTCCTGCTGCTGTCTGTCATGTATTCTCTGTTACGCACCGCAGCAAGAGAAGAATCTATTACAGCTGCGAAAACAATACAGACTACAAGAGCGTACTCATATAAAGAGTAAGCGTGCGGATCCTGACTGTTTAAAATAACCGGAAAAGCTGCGACGATCGGAATAGCGATCAGGTACAAATAAGCGTGAGTCTTTAGCTGAGTTTTATTGGACAGATACATATAGAATACCTGAGAAGCAAGTATCCACAGATGAAGCAGTATTATATTTGTTGTACTCATTTTGATTTCTCCATTTCACGTAAAAATATGCCTGCGCTTAGTGCAGACTTAGCTAAACTAATAAACATGTATGCATGAAATGGAACTATTTGCTTCCGTCCTTAAGATGAATGAATCTTATATGAGTCAGTAAGAACAGGCAGGTACAGCCTGCAATACAGATAGAGATGTAAAAATGCTTAAGAAAGGTAAGCGGATCCTTAAAAAGGCCGCAGTCAAAAAGCGTAAGAAGCTTCTTGACTATCCTGCATAATATGTCTGAAATGACATTTTCCTCATTAAGGTTCTGATCGTTTCCGCTGTTGTCTTTGCTTAGAGCCGCGGACGGAAATGCTACCAGAGAGTGGGAAACGGAAATATCGCTGTTTCCTTTTATTCCGCTTCCGGAACTGAAAGCTTCACATGACAAATCTATTCTTCCACAGCAGGCAGCTGTGAGAAGGATGATCATTATTACTGTGATATTTCTCTTTACTCTTCCGGAAAATGTCATAGCAAGTACTATTATTAACTAAATCGGATCGGATTTCAATATCTAATCCGGAGGATATCAAGCGGCAGATCAACTGCCATGGTGTGACAGCAAGGAAAAGCTGGTGCTGGAAGACTGATCAAGATAAAAGCAGCCGGGAGCAGTGATGATATCCCGGCTGCTTTGTACTATACTGCGATCTACAGCTGTATTATTCTCATGGTGTTGGTCTCTGATCTCTGGTGCCCGTGACGTCCTGTGACGACTCCGGCGATGAACACGAAAAGATCGCCTTCCTTTGCGAGACCGTCTTGTTCGATCAGATCCAGGCAGTCTTCAAGCAGTTCGTCTGTCGAGTGAGCTCTCTCGGCGAGCGCCGGTCTGACGCCCCACAGGAGCATCATCTGTCTTACCGAGGCAGGATCAGGTGAAAAAGCGTAAATATCCGAATCCGGACGGCATTTCGATACCTCAAGAGCTGTTATGCCGGATGTAGTCGGCGCGAGTATCGCCTTTGCAGACAGCTCCTCTGACGCGGCGACGGCAGCGATGCAAGTGGTATTGGAAATGGATTTGCTGCCGCTGTAACGCCCTCTGAGATCCTTTGCGCTGCTGCGAGTGAACTGCTCAGTGTACTCCGCTATGGAAACCATCATTTTAAGGGCCTCGACAGGGTAGTCACCGCTTGCAGTCTCCCCGGAAAGCATGACAGCGTCCGAGCCTTCATAGACAGCGTTCGCTACATCGGTAACCTCGGCTCTGGTAGGCCTCGGATTACGCATCATTGAATCGAGCATCTGAGTCGCTGTGATAACTATCTTGCCCTTGGTGTTGCACATCGTGATCATCTCGCGCTGCAGCTGCGGGATTTTTTGAGCCTCGACCTCAACACCGAGATCTCCGCGGGCTACCATCACGCCGTCTGCAGCATCGATTATTTCCGCGAGATTGTCTATTCCTTCGCCTGATTCAATCTTGGCGATTATCTTTGTTTTCTTGCCTGCTTCTTTGATGAGCGCTCTGATCTTGTTGACGGCTTCCGCATTGCGTACGAATGAGGCCGCGATGTAGTCATAGTCATTCTCAAGACCGAAGGCGATATCCTCATAGTCCTTTTCGGTGAGGTCGGGGAGACCAACACTGATACCGGGCAGATTGACGCCTTTTCTCTCTCCGAGCCGGCCTCCAGCGAACACTTCGCATTTAAGGTCTTTTCCCGAGATCTCCGTTACATGCAGCTCTATGACACCGTCGTCGATCAGTACGGTGTTGCCGACGGCAAGGTCGTTTGCGAGGTTTTCATATGTAACGTAAATATGCTCTGCGCTTCCGGCCTCATCTCCTGAGACCATAGGGGAGATGATCACTTCGCTGCCCTTGACGAGCTTGACCGGCTCGTGTCCTTCGAGCAGACCTGTTCTGATCTCAGGACCCTTGGTATCGAGCAGCATTGCTATCGGACGGCCGACAGCTTCGGCTGCAGCGCGGACTCTCTGCAGCATCTCGAGATGGCTCTCGTGCGTGCCGTGTGAAAAATTGAATCTCGCGACATCCATTTCCTTGACGAGCTCATTGAGAATCGCATCATCGGCTTCCTTCGGCCCCATCGTACATACTATCTTGGTCTTTCTCATAATACTAAGTCCCTTCTCTGATCCAACATTTTTGATTTTGTGTGAAAATGAATAATACTGTTACAGGAAAAATCCTAATGGAAAATTCCGGATCTGATGTCAATTTTTTAAATGATATAACGTGTATCGGCATAAAGTCAAAGCATTTGTAAGCGAGTCAATGGGGAGGGGGCTTTTTGACTCACGAATCGTCTCCTATTGACCCATAACGCGCAAAACAAAACGGCTCCGCTGATGCGAAGCCGCTTAGTTCCGATGTTTCCGGTCCGGATCTGATAGTTGAGTATCTGATCTTTGATAATATGATCGCGGGGTCCGGTCGGTGAACTGTTATCAGGCCTCTGCTCTTGCCATAGCCTGTTCGTAGTCCTTTGTGCCTGCCCATACATCGTTTGAATAAGGGTTCTTGCCCATAGCGATAGAACGCTTGATGATCACTGCGATGCATATGACATTGGCTGCGATAGCGAGTACAGCGACAACGCCCTGTGCTCTCGGATCAGCCTGGATGCCCATCTGAGAAATGATTTCTCCGGCCTGAGCGGTCTTTCCGGCGCCTGCGTTATAGAGCGCGATGGCCTTTTCATAGAGATCCATAGTGGTGATGCCGTTTGCTGTAGCACCGCCGTATACCGACGGAAGGGCAGCCGCGAATCTGCTGGACAGCTGGAATCCCGGAACGACCTGAGCCCACATGCACCAGATAGCCAGTGTGTTGGCGCGGTTCTGTATCCATGCTCCCTTGTTCCACAGTGCGTTCGCAAATGTAGGAGCGAGAAGAAGAGCAACGCCGCAGTACCAGGTGTGTGTCGGCAGATTGAGATATGTGTACTCAAAGTTCCAGAGGTCGTATGCCACGATGAACCATATTGTCATGTCAGGCCAGAGCATATCCGACTGGTTCTTGTCATTTGAAGTGAGCAGATGCACGCAGCCTGTCATGC
>JAFRGH010000200.1 GCA_017433945.1 Mogibacterium sp.
TCCTTCATCTTGTCGACGCGGTAGTGGATGATATCGTCATGCCTCGAGTCATATGCCACCAGATAGTACTTCTCATCATCCCACATCAGCGCCATCGGACTCACCTGATACCACCTGCCGTCGTATCTGGCGACCATCTTTTTGCTGAGATTCCAGTCATAATACCTGAATCTGATCTGCCTGTCCGCGCTGATCGCCTCATGTATGTCGTCTACGTTATAGTAGATGCT
Organism: Mogibacterium sp.; assembly: GCA_017433945.1. Lineage (GTDB taxonomy): Bacteria > Bacillota > Clostridia > Peptostreptococcales > Anaerovoracaceae > Crickella. The sequence continues at coordinate 231 of JAFRGH010000200.1, forward strand.
TTCATTCATATTCTTGATACGGCCCGCGATCAGCACCTGGCGGTGGAGTCTGGACGCGTCATATCTGCTGACCAGGGACTCGAGTTTTCCTATGAGCTGGGCAGACTTTTTGTCCGTGATGAATCTTGAAGACTGTACTGCGTCCACAAGAAGCTTGAGCTCCGCGAGCTCGAATTCCCGAGCTCCGAGATAATAATATGTGCTGCGGCCTTCCTGTTCTTTGAGGATGTCATATCCGTATCTGCGGAGTTCGGCGAAGTCCAGATACAGCGTTTTCCTGTCTGCGTTGACGCCGTAAGCCGCCAGCTTGCGGATGATCTCCGGCATGGTCAGCCGGTGCGTATCGTCAGTCTCTTCCGAGAAGATCTTCGCAAGATACAGCATTTTGAGTTTCTGATTGTCACCTTTGCGTTCGTTAGCCATAAGTCACTTCCTGAATTGATCACTTATTCTTAGATACAGTCAATATCGCAATTCCGAGCAGTACCGCCGCTATGCCCAGCAGTTCGGTTATATGAAAGCTCTGCCTCAGAAAGACGGCAGATGCCGTAACAGCAACTACCGGTTCGAACAGATTATATACTCCGCCCTTCACCGGACCGACGATGCTCGTGCCGTACAGGTACATGGCAAAAGCGATCGCGGCTCCCGGCAGGATGATGAATATCATCCCGGCAGCCAGGCTTGCGTCCCACACCTGCGGGAATTCCCACAGCCGGCAGAACGGAGCTATAAAACATCCTCCGAGGAAGAGACCCCATCCGACCGTCTCGAATGTTCCGTATGCTCTGATCAGATCTGCGGGCAGCACCATGTACAGGGCGCATGTCAGCGCGGATATGAGTCCGAACAGCAGAGCGAGCGGACTGACCGCGAGCGCGTGGGGATCACCGTGTGTAGCTATGAGAAATGACCCCAGTATGACCAGCGGGAGTGTGATGAGCTCCGCCGATCTCGGAAGTCTGTGTTCTTTTATAATTATCGCGATGAGTACGTATACCGGCGCCGTCTGCTGGATAGCGCTGGCTATTCCCGCGTTACTGTAGTCTATCGAGAGATAGTATGTCGTCTGGCATATCCCGAAAGCGAATATGGCGATGATCAGCAGGCGTATCACGGAGCTGCGCTTCTTCCATATATCGAACATTCCCCGAGGGTTCCTGACGGCGGCCGCAAGCAGGAGAACAAGGCCCGATGTGATCATCCTGAAATTGACGACCCACATCGTATCCATCCCTCTGGCCATCAGGTATTTGCTCACGACGGCATTCAGTCCCCAGAGGCCGGCGCCCGTGAGAGTGATCGCGGTTCCGGCCGCCATATTGAACCTGTCAGTTCCGGATCCTTTCTCCCTCATGATGCCTCCCTGTTCATCTCAGACAGAATATAACAATAAGCACGAGCCATATGCTCCCGGCAAGGGCAAAAACTCTGTTCGCGAGCCTGTCAGCGTAAAACAGTCCGAGGCTGAACCCTTTCTTAAGAGGGTACAGCAACCGCACCGGTCTCTTGTTCATAAGATCCAGGATCTGGTGAGACGCGAAAGCGACCGCGAACGGCAGCGCCGCTGACGGGAATATCAGCCGGAGCGATACCGTTTCCAGCGCCAGTGCCGCCAGAGAATGGGAAAACCCTCTGTGGCTCGAAATGCTCGCGAACGCGCATGTCAGCACGAATCCTGCAAGCCCCGCGAACGACAGGTACTGCCCGTTTTGCCCGAGAGCAGCCCACATGCCGGCATCCAGCTGCCAGTCCATAAAGAGGGCTGCCGCAGCGACCAGCACCATCACTTTCCTCCAGTGTGAAGAGTCGGCCTTCTCAGAAGCATTATCGCAGTCTATATCACAGATCAGGCAGCCCAAAGCCGCGCCTGTCACCACCGGCAGTGATTCCGGCACATTCTCCGGCATGATGATTGTAAAAGCCGCGGCCATCCCGGCCGTGATATGCGCCTTAGCCAGCATATGTAAATATATCTCCTGTATTATCCGATATTATCCGGCGCCACATTCCAGGCTCTGTGATCCTATCTTGACGCGGCCTTCCTCACGACTTTCATTGCGGCCCTGTAAGCCAGCGGTCTGAGGTCTCTGTCAGCTGTCCTCAGCATGTCGCGTATCTGTATGTGCTGCGGGCAGTGCTGCTCGCACTTGCCGCACCTGACGCAGGCTGACGCGTAGATCGGATCTTTCTGCATGCCGACATTCCTGAGATACTCGAACCTTGCTCTGTTTTTGCCCTTCTCAATATACATGAGATTGTAGTAATAGAAGGTCCCCGGGATGTCGATGCCCTGCGGGCAAGGCATACAGTATCTGCATCCTGTGCAGCCTACTTTCTCTTTCTCTTTGATGATCTTCCTGATCCTGTCGATCAGATCACGGTCGGAGTCAGTGAATGATCCAGGCGCCGCGTCTGACGCGATCCTTATATTCTCCTCGACCATCTCCAGTGAGTTCATGCCCGAGAGCACTACGGTCACTTCGTTCTGATCCCACAGCCACCTGAGTCCGAGCTCGGCCGCGGAATAACCGGTGCCGCTCTCTCTGAGTTCGCGCTTCGCGCTGACCGGCAAGTCGACAAGCTTGCCGCCTCTCAGAGGCTCCATGATGATGACCGGTATGCCCCTCTCCGCAGCAGCCATTACGCCCTTGCGTCCTGCCTGGCTGTTCTCGTCAAGATAATTATACTGCACCTGACAGAAATCCCAGTCATAGGCGTCGAGTATCCTGAGGAACATCGCGGTATCGCCGTGATAGGAGAATCCTATCTGCCTGATGCTTCCTTCCGCCTTGCGGTCTGCGATCCACTGCTCGATCCCGTAAGACTGGAGCCTCTCCCACTCTGACAGGTCTGTGAACATATGCATCAGATAATAATCGATATGATCTGTCCTGAGCCTTCTTAGTTCTTCCCTGAAAGTCTTGTCGATCACTTTCATTGACCTCAGAAGATACTGTGGCAGCTTGGTCGCTATATTGACCTTGTCCCTGACACCGTTTTCTTCGAGTATCCTGCCGAGGCACTCCTCACTGCCCATATAAGCGTAAGCGGTATCGAAATAGTTGACACCGTGCTCTATGGCATACAGCACCTCTCTCTCAGCCTTCTCGTAGTCGATCTGGCTGCCTTTCTTAGTGAATCTCATGCACCCGTATCCGAGCTGAGACAGCTCATTCCCGTATCTGTCCTGTCTGTATCTCATATGCCTTCCCCCCGTCCTTTCAGATCAGCTGCCTGAGTAAAAACTTCCTGACTCTGCTGTTGAAATCCTTCGCCTGCTCATAGACGCCATGACTGTATCCCTCGTATATGAACAGCTCCGCTCCCGGTATCTTCTCTTTCATCTCAAGTGACGCTTCCGCGCCCAGCACCTTATCCTGATCCGCCCCCAGGATAAGGGTCGGGCATGTTATTCTGTCCAGTTCATCATATGCGTCATGCGCAAGACATGACTTACACAGGATCCTGAATCTCGTATAGTCCTTCGGCTTGGCCGCGGAGATCATATTATTGATCATCAGGCCTCGCTTCAGATACTCCCCTGTATATGAGCGAAGCGCGGTATCCCGCATGATGCCCTTGTAATCATCCTCGTCAGCCATCACGAGCCATGATCCCAGAGCTTCTTCCATTATGCTGTTAGGCCTTGATGCCGTGACTGCGAGAACAAGGCTCTTCACTCTGTCCGGATGATGTACCGCCAGCTCCTGGGCGATCATCCCTCCCTGCGATACACCGAATACATGCGCCGCGCCGATGCCTGTTTCCTCCATGATGTACGCAATGTCATCCGCCATATCGCGGGTCGTGAACCCTTCCGGCATATCGTTCCTCCGGCTGAAGACGTATACCCTGAAGTGTTCCGCGAAGCTCCTGTACATCACAGCAAAAGGCAGGGCGATGCCCCGCGCTGTCCTGAAGCCGTCGCCGACTCCCGGCAACATGATCAGCGGCTCTCTTCCTGATCCGAAGACGATATAATCGCAGTCCGTGTTCCCGATAAGTATATTTTCATTACTCGCGTCAAGCTTCATGATACCCCACCTCTGTATTGCAGATGTCTTTGCAGCCGCGTTTCTGATGTTTTTTACCTCTCACTGCGTCTTAATATCACTACGGCCGACTTTTCTTGCGGCTCCGCTACTTTGTGACCGCGACCCAGCAGACCGGGTCTGAGAGTTTCTCAAGTTCGTCGACTGTCAGCTCTACAACGGAGTCTTCTCCGCCTATCCCGGGGAATACCGTCTCGTTCATATGTTTCCTGATAGATATGTCGAGATAGAGCATCGCTGTCTCTTTCAGGCAAAACGGATTGATCGTCCCCGCGACGTGGCCGATCAGTTCCTCGGTCTTCTCCGGAGAGAGCATGCTCGGCCTGAATCCGAACACATCTCTGAAGCGTGCGTTATCCACTCTTGAATGACCGGATGCGATGATCACGATCGCGTTTCCGTTCTTGCCCTTGAACGCCAGTCCCTTGCATATCCTGTCCACATCGACATCGAGCGCCAGAGCAGTGCTCTCTGCCGTGATATCTGTATTCCTGAAATCTATGATCCTGTCTGACATGCCCCTGGCAGCCAGATATTCTCGACCTCTTTTCTCTGCCTCGAACATCCCGGTACCTCCGTCAGACAAGTTCATCGATCAGGCCTTCGATCCCCTGCATGAGATCGTCCCAGGTCGCGTCAAAATTCCCTGTATACCACGGGTCGGCTACATCGCGTCTTCCCCTGCAGTACGACTCCGGAGCATAATCGAGCATCAGGCTGATCTTAGCAGGTCCGCCTTTCAGACCAGAACCTTGCTCCATCGCAGCCTTCATCTCATTGCTGCTCATCCTCAGGACCCTCTGCATGTTGATCAGGTTGTACTCTTCCATACAGATGATGAGATCATAGTATTCATAATCCGCCCTTGTGATCTGCCTTGCCGCGTGTCCGCTGCAGCTGATCCCGCTTGCGGCCAGTTTCCTCCTGGCCGGCGGATAGACCGGATTACCGATCTCCTCACGGCTCGTTGCGACGGAATCGATCTCAAAACGGTCTTCGAGCCCGCGCTTTCTGACCATGTCCTTCATAATGAACTCAGCCATAGGGCTGCGACAAATATTGCCGTGGCAAACGAAAAGTACTTTTATCATATCCATAATATGCTCCAAAGTGCCGGAATATGCGGAATTACGCCGATTTTGCAATACTCCTGAAAACCTTGGAAAACAGGGCTTTATCGGCATGTTTCGGCATAATCTGGCACATCTCAGACGTTGATTGTAGTAATAACGGTAGTAAAAACTATGAAATTACTACTCCGAAATATCCCTCGGCAAAGTGACATTTTCAGGGATTTTAGTAGTAATTACTACTCATGTTTTACTACTTTGCATTTTACTATATATACGGAGAATTAAAAAGAGACCCGTTTGACTGATGCGATGTGGGACTCTGGCAGGTTAGGGTATACGGAATTCTCTGGCCTAGTTTAGCTTATAGGATAATAACCATTTTCTTCTAATATTCCTTTTGATTCATAATAATCATATAAATATTTTTCATCTTGAAATATTTTGATAACCATTTCGCAAGCATCCTTTTCTGATAAGTTTTCTCCTTCTTTAGTTACATTACCTTTTTCATTAGAAGTAAATACATCATATTTATCATTTTCACCTACTATACTTATTCTTCGTGGTCCGCGTCCAATTTCATTGATACTCAAATATGCATATTTATCCAGCTTCAAACAAGCTAATATATCCTTTAATTTCTTTACAGTCATAACAATCACCTATTTGGTTTATGAACAACAAATTGAAGACAATCCTGATTGTATAAAGTATATCGTAGACGAATGTCGCCAAAAAGGGATATAGTTGGACAGACACTTGGCTTGATGCTTCTTCCTCTCTGATCAAAACCACCTCCAA
>JAFRGH010000022.1 GCA_017433945.1 Mogibacterium sp.
GTCATGTTCTTCCTTGCATCCGAAGAAGCATCCTTCATAACAGGTCAGATCATCGGTGTCAACGGCGGTCTGATCGTATAAATTTTTCTATACCAGTTCTCCTGCCTCGGCTTTTGCCTTTTCCTCATCCGTCATCTTAGTCACGGTGATTCCCATGAATGCCATCACGAAGCAGATGATAGGCATGCTGTAATTGAATATCGCCCAAGGCGCGTATGTCACAGTCGAAACTCCGAGAGTGTTCCTGATGAACATTCCGCAGGTGTTCCAAGGGACAAGGCACGAAGTAACTGTTCCGGCCGATTCAAGCGCGTTGGACAGGCACTTAGGATGGATTCCCCTCTCCCTGTAGGCCGGAGCGTACATCCTGCCGGGTACCAGAATGGAGATGTACTGTTCAGGCATAACTACGTTTGAAAGCACGCATGTGACCTCTGTCGCGCCGATCATACCGGCATCGCTCCTGATGTGCTTGATGATCGCCTCGATGATCACCGTAAGCTGTCCTGAGCCCTCCATTATTCCACCGAACATCATCGCAATAATAGTCATCAGTATGGAGCTTGACATATTCATCAGGCCGCCTGTCGAAAGCAGATCGTTGAGCGATTCTATCTCGGTATTGCATATGAAGCCGTTGAGCGAAGCATTGAGAATATCCCCAAGGTTGACCCCGTTATGCACAAGCTCGAGATCGTCATTGAATATAGCGAGATTGCCCTGGAACAGCGGCGCCATCACAGCAGCCACGATCAGTCCCATCGTAATTCCCGGGATAGCCGGTACCTTGAACGCTATAGCAAGAATAACGATCAGCGGCGGCAGGAGCAGCAGCGGATTGATATTGAAAGTGTTGTGAATGCCCTCTATAAGCGCCTCTGCCTGCGAGGTATCGACCTCTCCGCTCGATGCATGCATGAATCCGTAGATCCCGAAGAATACCAGAGAGATCACATACGCAACGATCGTGGATTTGAGCATGTATTTGACATGTGTAAATACATCAGTACCCGCCATCGCAGGCGCCAGATTAGTCGTATCCGAAAGCGGTGAAAGCTTGTCGCCAAAATATGCTCCGCAGATCACGGCTCCGGCGGTAGGACCTATCGGCATGCCGAGACCGCTGCCTATACCGATCAGCGCAAGCCCCATAGTTCCCATAGTTCCCCAGGAGGTTCCTGTTGCAAGCGAGGTGATGGAGCATATCAGAACAGCTGCTACAAGAAAGATCGAAGGCGAAAGCAGCTTCAGGCCGTAATATATCATAGTCGGGATCGTTCCCGAAAGCAGCCATGTTCCGACCATCATTCCTACGATAGCAAGGATCAGGATGGACTGCATAGCCTTCGAGATTCCGTCTACCATCATCCTCTCTATGTCAGCCCATTTGTATCCCAGGACCATCGCCATGATCGCGGCAATGATGACTCCGACGAACATCGGGATATGCGGGTCCACCTCAAAGACCTTGATACCGACCATCATCACGGCGACAAGGCCGCCGAATGAGATCAGCGCCTGATACAGCTTCGGCTGCTTTATCTCCCTCTCTTCCACAAAAATATTCTTCATTATTCCTTAATCTCCTTAACGTTTGATCAATAAATAGATGCACAGCAATTCAGCATCTGTATTCTGTATATTGATTTATAATTATACATAACTATAATAATTTATGCAACATTTGACAAGATCTTTTTTGTTCTCTCATAGCCGGTATGTGCTTTCATATGTCATTTTATTTCTGATCGATCATTTCCACATACCAAGCGCGCGATTATGAATATAACGCCCTATTCGCGCGGACCTATGAACTCCCTTATCAGCGAATAGTCAGGCACATCATCAGCCGATTCTATCTTTACAAAGTATTTCAAAAGTCCCAGTATCCTCTGCGCCTCTGTGTACTGCGGACTCGTCTCCGGAATAGCCAGCAGAAGCGGTTCGGCATAGGTCTTGAGCAGATTGGTCTCATATACCGTACTCGAATTGAACACGACATCGGCTGAAGAGCTGTACGGGAAAATGTTCACCCTCTCCCCCGCCCTCACCTTGGGCCACATAGCGATAGTCTTTTCCGCATCGTAGTTCCTGAACTGATTATCGCGGACCATCCTCCTCAGCAGTCTCGCGTCAGTCGTTGACAGTCTGTTATGTCTGTCCATGCCGAACTGTGTCAGAGGACTGATATATATCTTGAATTTGTCTGAAGCAGGGATGTGCGAGGTCAGCACATCGTTAAGGCTGTGTATGCCCTCGATAACGATTATCTGTCCCTCCTTAAGTCTCGTGACCCGGTCGCCGAAGACCTTCGTGCCTTTTATAAAATCAAAGGTCGGGATATCGACTTCTTTACCTGCCAGCAGATCCTCCATCTGTCTGTTGAAAAGCTCGAGATCAAGACAGTCGAGTCCCTCAAAATCGGGCTGACCGTCAGGTCCTATAGGGCTCTGGTCCCGTTCAACAAAATAGTCATCCGTTCCCAGATACAGCGGCTCTTCTGTGCGTTCGGCTATAGCGGCGCACAGCCTCTTTGCCGTTGTGGTCTTACCGCTCGAGGACGGTCCGGCTATCAGCACTATTCTCCTGCCCTCATCAACTATTCTTTCGGCAAATTCACGAAGCTGCTTGCTGTGGAGCTTTTCGCTTGAAGCTATCAGCTCACCAGCCTTTCCGGCAAGCACCTTTCCGTTTACATCGGCAAGATAATCAATACCGCTGTATTTGCGCATCCTCTTGCTTTCGGCATAGGCATCGTAGAGCTTGTTGTCATCTCTGTATTTCGGGATCTCCGCGCTGAGAGCATTAGGAAGCCTCAGCAGCATGCCGTTCCTGTACGGCCTCAGATCGAACCTGTCAACATAAGCAGATGACGGCAGCACCTTTGTATAGAGGCAGTTGCGGTAACCTCCCAGATTCAGCACCTCCACAGTCTCATCCGGATCGCGCGGTTCAAGCAGGCCTGCTTTTTCATGCAGTCCAAGCGCGCGCCATTTGCCTGCAGCATGCCTTACCGTATCATGCTCAGTGATGATCTCAATATCCTGGGAAATGATTCGCTCCATCCTGTCCCTTATCTTGTGGATCTCCGAAGTGGTGATCTCAGGTCCTCCGGCTGTCGGATATGTAAAATACCCCTGATTCAGCGAATTGCCTATAGAAATATTTATGTCGCTGCCCAATATCTCCGATGCAGCCTTCAGATAAATCAGAATCGCAGTGTTATGATATGCGCGCTCATCCGAAATGTTTCTTATCTCAAATCTGTAATCCATTATCGGTCACCTCATAATTCTTAATCGTGACAAATCCCGCACCCTCGCTTTATATTTTAGCAGAAAAGCGCGTAATATTTATAATAAATTCACAGATATAGCTGATTACAGGCGCGAACAGGGACAGCTATGATAAAATCGTATTCCTCGGCGGCGGTAAATAACA
>JAFRGH010000201.1 GCA_017433945.1 Mogibacterium sp.
ATAGAAGTGGATGTGCTTAAGATCTTTCAAAGTCACAGAAACCCTTCGTCTTATATCAGAGCTGATGCCGAAATGCAGACTATTATGATCACCGCTCCGACGATGCCGGCTGCGGACAGTTTTTCGCCTAGAAGTAGGAATGAGAACAGCGCGGTCATTACCGGGCAGAGACTCTGAAGCAGCGCTACCTCCCTGTCGCTTATCCTCGTGAGTGCAAGGTTCTGCAGCAGATATCCCAGGAATGTACACAGTATGGCAAGATACAGAATTATGAGCCATGCTTTCGGGGTTGCCGAACCGGCATGGACTCCGCCCTCTACAATCAGACTTCCCGCAAATGCTATCACTGCAGAGCAACCTGCCTGAAGCGCAGTCATAGAGACCGGATCGACCTGATCCAGAAATCTTCCGGTGAACACCAGTGTAGCCGCAACAAGGGCTGCAGCAAGGAGTGCCAGTATCTCGCCGGCACCGAATCCGGAAAGTCCCCCTCTTACACATAACAGGTACATTCCCGGAAGCACCAGCACCTGGGCAACGATATGCTGCCATCTATACTTCTTTCTATAAGCGATAAATGCAAGCGCGGGAGTCATGACTACCGCCAGCGATCTCAGGAATGCTACTGAAGTTGCTTCCGTCATGCTCAGAGCAATATTATTCAGAATATAACTTAAAGCAATGCAAATGCCCGGGATGAGCCAGCTCTTCACGGGCACACTTTTTACAGTACGCACTATTCTTTTCCCGAAAATGGCAGCGCAAAACAGGAACGCTATCGTATAACGCACTGTCATCATGGAATAGACCGGCACTATCTCGAATGCGATCTTGGATATCGGGTCTCCAAAACCGTATACCAGTGACTGCAGCACTATAAGCATGCCTGCTTCGAATGCTGATAAGCTTTTTCCCGTCCCTTTTACACCTTTTTCCATAAATATTCACTCATCCCCTTCCCACGGTGTTGCGGTAAATGAATAATCCTTTGCTGCATTCAGTCCGTTGTTAAGCTCAGGCGCATATTTATCGAAAAAGTTGTCGTGATTCAGATTGAATCTCAGCGTCTGCCCTTCTCCCGCCTGTATGTCTCCGCATACGAACGCCTCACCCTTCGGCGCAAGGCCGAACGTCTTGTCATAGTAGCAGATGCCGTCATAAATAGCCTTGCTTCCGTTGCTTATGACCAGATGGAATTTGTCGCCATAACGGAATCCGCCGATTTCCTGAAAGTCCTTTGTTGTGATGTTTACCCTGAGGCATCCGAAGGCCTTCTCCATGTCGTAGAATCCCGCATGAGCGTATCCCCTGCGGACAACGGTCTCAACATTTGTGAGCGTATGTGTAACTATCTCTGACACAGGGTATTCCGGTCCTACTTCTTCATAGCTGATCACACCGGAAGCAAGCCTTGCAGCAGTATATGAATAAACATCACGGCCGTGGTATATATAGCAGTTTTCGCTTCCCGGCAGCCTGTTTATGCTCTCGTCTATCCGGCGCACTTCCGTTACCATGTCTTTGAGCATGGTGAGTGTTCCGTTGTC
>JAFRGH010000202.1 GCA_017433945.1 Mogibacterium sp.
AAGGACGTACAGGTGAGAAAGGAAGCTAAGGCTACGCTCATCCTGTTCGCGGTCTGCTGCGTCTGGAACATCGGATTTGCCTACGGGCTTTCGGGTACGGGAATAAGAGTAGCGGGACTGCCGCTGTGGTGGCTCATCAGCACTCCGGGAATGTTCGTCCTGGCCGTGATAGGTGTCGTATATCTGCTCAAAAAGGTGTTCGTGAATTTTGACCTCGAGGATGATGCGGAGGGAGGTGCGGCAGATGCTGAGTAAGAAGACTGTAGTTCTTATTATACTTATCGCGTATCTGCTGGTGAACCTCTACCTCGGCATACGCGCGAGCCGCAGATCGGCTAAGGAAAACGCGGGCAGCGGATTTCTGACCAACTATTTCGCCGGCTCGAGGAGCATGGGCGGAGTCGTTCTCGCGATGACACTTGTCGCGACATACACGAGCGCGAGCTCATTTCTCGGCGGTCCGGGACTCGCGTCGAGCTTCGGCATGTCCTGGTCATGGGTGGCAGGCGTGCAGATAGGCGCGACCTTCCTGACTCTCGGCGTGCTCGGCAAGAAATTCGCACTGATCTCGCGCAGGACCAATTCCGTGACGATAAACGACTACCTCAGAGCACGCTACGACTCTCCCGCTGTGGTCATCATCTGCGGCATCGCTATGGTCATATTCTTTACCACGCAGATGATCGCTCAGTTCATAGGCGGAGCTACGCTGCTGCAGACCGTGACAGGACTGCCTTACTGGGCGGGACTGCTTCTCTTCGGCGCGGTCGTCATTATCTATACGTCTGTCGGAGGCTTCAAGGCTGTTGTCACCACCGATACGATACAGGGCATAGTCATGACCTGCGGGACCTTCCTGCTGCTGTTTTTCGTCATACACGAAGCCGGCGGCATGAGCAATATCATTTCTTCGCTCGATGCAGGGAATCCCGGCTGGGATCTCATGGGCAAGGGCGAGTACGGCGCCGAGATTGCCGCTCTCAAGCCGGGAGCTCTCATCTCGTTCTGGGTGCTTGTCGGCATAGCCGTTCTCGGGCTGCCGCAGACGGCCGTTCGCTGCATGGGCTTCAAGGATACCGAATCCATGCACAAGGCCATGATATACGGCACGGTAGTAATAGGAATACTCATGATAGGAATGCATCTGGCAGGAACGCTTGCTTATCCGCTGCTTCCTGAGGGCGGACTTGAGAGCACTGATCAGGTCATACCTTATGTAGTAATGAAGTATATGCCGGCCTGGGCGGCAGGACTCTTCCTCGCTGCGCCGCTTGCAGCCGTGATGTCGACTATCGACTCGCTGCTCATACTGGCATCGGCTACCATAATAAAGGATATTTATCTGCACTATATCAAAAAGGTGCCTCTTGACGAGAGCGCGGCTGACGATGATCCGGCTTATGCGGATGCGTATGCAAAGGTTCCTAAATACAGCTTTGCTCTGACTGCCGCGATAGGAGTCATAGGCTGCCTGCTGGCTCTTAATCCGCCTGACATCATCGTATGGATCAATCTCTTCGCGTTCGGCGGGCTCGAGGCTACGTTCTTCTGGCCTATCATTGGCGGACTGTACTGGAAAAAGGGAAACAGCACAGCATGCCTCGCTTCGACAGTGCTCGGCCTCGCGACGTTTATTTTCTTCAACCGCGTCAAGATACTGCCTTTCGGCCTGCACGAGATCATCGCGGGTCTCATAGTCAGCGGCATAGCGTATTTTGTCGCAGGAAAGCTTACGGCAAAGGAGCCGGATCAGGAAATGCTGCGCAAGTGCTTCTGAATACTGCATTGACTTTGAACCTTGCAAAGCATAACATTATTGATATCGGGCGCGGAGCTGTGCCCGGTACCATCAGTTTATAACAGGATTATTATTAAAGAGGAGTGTGTCAGAATGGGTGTACTCAGCAACATCGAACCAAAGGAAGTGTTTGAATTTTTTGAGCAGATTTCGAATGTGCCGCGCAGGACTTTCAGAAATGACGCGATAGGTGATTTTTGCGTTCAGTTTGCGATAGACCGGGGCCTTGAATATGTACGTGACGAGGTCGGCAACGTAGTTATATATAAGAAGGGTACACCGGGATATGAGGACAGCGAACCGGTCATCCTGCAGGGCCACATGGACATGGTAGCCAATAAGGTGCCGGGTACGGATCACGATTTTGACAAGGATCCGCTCGAGCTCTTTGTGGACGGCAATTTTGTAGGAGCCAGGAACACCACTCTCGGAGCTGATGACGGTATTGCTCTCGCATACATCATGGCCATACTCGACAGCGACGACATACCTCATCCTCCTATCGAGGCTGTGTTTACGGTAGATGAGGAGATCGGCATGGGAGGCGCGGACGCTTTCGACGCGTCGATGATCAGCGGAAAGAAGTATTTCAATATTGACGGCGAGGAGGACGGTATCCTGACGGTAGGCTGTGCCGGAGGAGCGGTAGTGGATGTAAAGATCCCGGTTAACCGCAGAGAGCGTAACGGAGTCAAGGTCACGATCAAGGCTGAGAACTATCTTGGAGGACATTCGGGCAACGACATCCAGAAATACAGAGGCAACGCTCACAAGGATATGGGACGTCTGCTCTACGCACTCAGCAAAAAGATAGATTTTTCGATGCTCGCTGTTGACGGCGGCGGCGCGGCCAACGTGATCGCGCAGGACTGCACGGCCGAGGTCGTCATGAGTGCTGACAGAGCTGAGAGCTTTATCGCGAGAATGAACGAATTCGTCGACACCCTGCGGAACGAATACGGCGACAGCGAGCCTGATTTTACCATCACGGCCGAGGTCGGAGAAGAGGATACCTATTCAGTATTCAACTGGGAATGCACGATCAATATGATCTGGTTCCTCTACGGCGCTATAGACGGCGTCCAGACCATGGACAGAAAGATCGAAGGAGCTGTCGAAAGCTCGCTCAACACCGGAATCATTTCGACACGCGAAAACAGCGTACTGGGGAGATATCAGGAGAGGAGCTCGATAGAATCCAAGCGCGATGAGATGGTGCAGAGACTCGGACTATGGGCTGAAATCGTAGGCGGACACATCAAGGTCGACTCGTCATATCCTGCATGGCCGTACAATCCTGATTCAGAGCTGAGACCGCTGATGATAGATGTATATAAGAAAATGTACGGCAAGGAGCCGATCGTCAATATGGTGCACGGCGGACTCGAGGGAGGCATTATGATGGGCAAGAACCCGGAGCTTGATATCGTATCCTTCGGACCTAATATTTTCAACGTCCATACTCCGAGCGAGAGACTGGACATCCAGTCCACGCAGAAATACTGGGAGTACCTCAAGGCAGTACTCGCGGAGTGCAAATAAGCGCAGGTGAGCGCATATTATCGCAGATCATATGAAAAAAGGGACCGTGAAAAGCAGTCCCTTTTAAAATGCTTTTATAGTTAACGCATATTGCTCAAAATGCCTGCCCGGAAGCTCTTACACGAAAATCTTTTCTGTTTCTATATACCGGATGAACTTATTCAGGCTGTCTGTCACATGCCGGGTCGAATAATGCAGCTCGAGAGTCTCATTGAACTTGCCCTCGAGCGAGTATTCGTAGAGATTGCTTTTGTCCTCAGGCGCTTCTTTTTTGAGCATAATGGCAAAGCCCTGGGCCAGGTCTAAAAGCAGACGCTGCTTGGCTATTGATTCGACCGTGGTTATTTTGCGGAATGTCGTTCCTATCGACTCATCTATTATCCGGCTGCAGTACTCATGATATGAGCTCTCGGTGGCCTTTGTAATATAAGGCAGCTCACGTACTACGTTCTGCAATGTCCCGTATTGTTCGAGAGCTGTTTTGGAGCAGTAGAGGCATGGCGCTCCGGAGAGTATCTCAACCTTTCGCAGTGTATTTTTGCGCGTGATTCCGAGCGCCAGTATGTCGGGAATGAGTATAGCGTGTATCTTGCGCCTGAAGAGCCTGTCGTACAGCTCATCCTTCGTGCCGAACGACACACGCATGCGAATGTCCGGATGAGCGGCGCTGAATTTCTCAAGAATGCTGAGGTCGAAAAATTCACCGTATATGCCTATGTTGAGATCATCGCCGCTTGCCTTTCTTACATGTCTCTTGAGATTTTCAAAATCCCTGCTGAGCTCCTTGGCGCCGTTGTAAAATGTGTGACCGGCTTCTGTCAGCGAACACTCACGCGTCGTGCGGTAAAACAGCTTTACGCCCATCTCATCCTCGAGCTGAGCGATGTATTTGCTCATCGTGGTCTGCGCGATATTGCATTTTTCAGCCGCCTGCGTAAAATTCTCGCTGTTAGCCGCTGCAAAAAAGAATTCGAGTTTGTTCAGATCCATATTTGTCTCCTCCGTCTGTCCT
>JAFRGH010000203.1 GCA_017433945.1 Mogibacterium sp.
GACAAACTCAAAAAATTCGAAAAACAGGAATTCATAGCTGACCTGATAGATTTTCTGATGGTCAGATTTGAGATAAACGGAGAGACATTCTACCCGTGGGAAGGGAAGCTTATATCCTGGAAGAGGTGGCTCGATCTCAGCACCGGGGTGCTTCACAGGACGGTAGTCTGGGAGAATTCTAAAGGAGATCAGACCGAGTTCAGATTCGAGAGATTCGCGAGCTTTGCGGACGATCATATTTATGCTATAAAGGCGAGAGTAAGACCTCTCAATTACAGCGGCAGGATAGCCGTAATTTCCGGTATGGATCTCAGGACCAAGACCAATGGACAGATCATCACTGAGACTGTGTCTTCAGAGGCGGGAGACAGATGGCTGCTGCACGAAGGGCGAACGACGAGCAAATACCGCATTCCTTTCATGACAGCTGCAGTCAATGCGCTCACTGCATCAGACGCGGAGTGGAGTGCTGAGACCGACGATGATTTTGTCCTGCATAGAGCTGAATTCAATGCTGTCCAGGGGCAGACGCATATTCTCGATAAGAAGATAAGCATCTGCACCGGAAGGGATCCTATTGATGACATGAGAGAATTCACTCTCGGACAGATAGATGTACTGAGCAGCAGATCCTATGATGATCTCCTTGCTGAACATCTCGCGGTCTATCAGGAACTGATGGGAAAGCTGGATATACAGATATGTGGAGATGACACCGCGGACAGTGTTGTCAGATTCTCGTCGTATCACACGCTTATCTCTCTCGAACGGAACGATGATGTCCACAGCTTTTCCGCAAAGGGACTGACAGGTGAGACCTACTGCGGATTCGTATGGTGGGACGCGGAGATTTTCCAGCTGCCTCCTCTTTTAAAAACCATGCCTGAACTCGCGAAGCACGCGGTGATGTACAGATACCGTTATCTGGATCAGGCCAGGAAGATGGCCGCCGATGAGGGCAGGAGAGGGGCCAGGTATCCGTTCACGGCAGGGGTCACGGGCTTTGAGACAGTGTGGAAGGATGTAAGGCACCCGTTCATGCAGGTGCACGGAATATCCGATGTCGCTCTCGGCGTGATACAGTATTTTACCGCGACCGGAGATGAGGCGTTCCTTGCGGAATACGGCATGGAAATGCTCATAGAGATATGCCGCTACTGGTGCGACAGGGCTGAGTGGGACGAGGTCCACGGGCGCTACGGTATTTTTCAGGTGACAGGAACTGACGAGCATCACCCTTACGTTGATAACAACGCCTATACTAATTACAGTGTAGCCAATGTCATCGCTAAAACACTTGAATATCTCGATCTGCTTGGGGAAAAGGCGCTTCCTGCCGTCCGGAAGGTCGGTTTTACCGCTGATGAGTGGAAGGAATTCAGGGAGCTGCTCGAAAAGCTGTATCTCCCTTTCAACGAGGAAACAGGCATGATACCGCAGTTCGACGGATACTTTGATCTCAGCAGAGAGCTCGAGGTAGTCGCCGGCACAAGCAAGGGCGGCTATACACAGATGAAGCAGAGCGGGCTCTACAACAAGTCACAGGTCATCAAGCAGCCTGACGTTCTGAATCTCTTCGCGTTCCAGGATCTTGAGACATCGGACCGCGCTTACCGCAGAAATTTCGACTATTACGAGGCCAGGTGCGAGGCGGCGTCATCTCTGAGCTACTGTGTGCACTCTATCTGCGGAGCTGACCTCGATATGCCTGAGCATGCGTACGGATATCTGATGCGTACCGCGGAGCTCGATCTGAAGGACGCTCACGGCGGCACTAAGGACGGCGTTCACTCGGGATGCATGGCAGGAGCATGGATAGCTGTAACAAGAGGCCTTGCGGGAATGAAATACAGGGATGACTGTGTAAGCTTCAGACCGCATTTCATCCCGTGGTGGGACAGCGTCAGCTTTTACAGCGTGTGGCACGGACAGGGCTTCAGAGTCAGCATCAATAACACAGAGCTTAATATAGAAGCGGATGCGTCAAACAGCGGTGTGCTTATAATAGAAGCCGGCGGAGAGAAGACAGGCCTCAAAGCGGGTCAGTACATAGAGTACAGCGCGGCTGCAGAGCCGGCTCCGTCATTCTGAAAGGAAGGATAACAGCATGAGGATAAGAGATCTGAGAGTTTGTAATATCACTGAGCCTGTCGGCTATGATATGGATATGCCTGTGTTCTCCTGGACTATCGAGGATGCCGAGGGTTATCCCGAATGGGCTGAGCTGACTGTAAGCAAGGGCGGCGAAGTTGTCTGGGAAAGCGGCAGGACGAATGATGCCGACAGCCTCGGATGGGCTGCGGATTTAGTTCCTGAGCCGAGGACTCGCTACGAGTACAGGCTGAGCGCGGGAACAACGGAGACTGAGGTCGCGTCTGCGGAATCATTTTTCGAGACGGGGAAGAGAGATGAACCATGGAAGGCAAAATGGATATCTCCGAATGACCGCAGCAACGCTATACTGCGAAATACATTTGAAATAGAAGCATTCGGGAGCAGGCAGGCAGACAGCGCGAGGCTCTATATCTGCGGACTCGGTGTCTATGAGGTGTATATAAACGGAATAAAAGCCGGGGATGAATACCTGGCTCCGGGCTATCATTCATATGATTTCCATCTGGCAGCTCAGACCTATGATGTAACAGGCCTGCTCCGCGAAGGAGATAATACAGTAGAAATATGGCTCGGCGAGGGCTGGTTCAAGGGCCGCCTCGGATTTGAGGGCGGCTATACCGATCTGTACGGAGACAGGCTCTACGCGATAGCAGAGCTTTACCTGGGCGACGAGCTGCTTTTCGCTACTGATGAAAGCTGGCATGAATACAGCTCGCCTGTGACATTTGCCAATATATATGACGGCGAGACATATGACTCACGCATTGTGCCTGAGTTCAAGGGCTACGCGGAAGAAACGGAGCCTGAAGGCTGCGGAGCTCTGCAGGACAGAGTTTCTCTGCCTGTAAGGGCTCAGGACCGCTTTGCTGCCCGGGAACTGATACATACGCCAAAGGGCGATACCGTTCTCGATTTCGCTCAGAATATGACGGGCTGGGTGGAAATCGATGCCGGGCTGCCGGAAGGCGTTTCAATCAGTCTGACTGCAGGCGAGATCATGCAGGATGATGAATTCTATAACGAGAACTACAGAACAGCGAAGACCACGTTCACGTATATTTCGGACGGCAAAGCCCGCTGTGTCAGACCGCATTTCACATTCTTCGGCTTCAGATATATGAAGGTCGTATGCGATATTCCTGTCAGAGCTGAATGGTTCACCGCAGTACATCTCAGAAGCGATATGCCGCAGATCACGACGTTCAGGACAGGAAACGATCTTGTGAACAGATTATACGAGAACGCGCTCTGGGGCCTTAAGGATAATCTGCTCGAAGTCCCTACCGACTGTCCGCAGAGAGACGAGAGACTCGGATGGACGGGCGATGCCCAGGCTGTATCGGAGACAGCCTGCCAGGTTCTGTATATGCCTGCTTTTTACCGCAAATACCTCTGGGATATGAGGGCGGAGCAGAGCATCATCGGCGGAAGCGTGCCTAATGTGGTCCCGAGGATCAAAAGGGACATGATAGGAGAACACGGTTCGTGCCCGTGGGCGGACGCCGGAGTGATTATCCCGTGGAATACATGGAGATTCTACGGGAACAGGGAGCTTCTCAGAGAGACATATCCGGGAATGAAGGCATGGGTCGACTGCCAGAGGAAGCGCGAGGAGGCTGCAGACGGGCCGCACCTTGTCAAGGACGGGTTCCATTTTGCCGACTGGCTGGCTCTCGACAATCCGGAGCCGGGACCATTCGGAGCGACGGATCCATTGTATATAGCGAGCGCGTATTACTACAGGTGCGCTGAGATAGTCGCGGAATCAGCTCGCATACTCGGACTGGCTGAGGCCGGCGAGTATGATAAGCTCGCAGCTGAAATACTCGCGGCAATTAGAGATAAGTATTTCGGCGAAGACGGACTGTGCAGCATACACACACAGACCGCGGCGGCGATAGCTGTAGCATTCGACCTTACGACTGATGCAGAGGCTCAGGGCAGTGCTTTAAGAGCTCTGGTAGAGGAACAGAACGGGCATCTGAATACGGGTTTTGTAGGAACGCCTATACTCTGTCCTGCTCTTTCGATGACAGGGAACCATGATATGGCAGTAACTGTGCTGCTGCAGGAGGATTTTCCGAGCTGGCTCTACAGCGTTAAGCTCGGCGCTACCACCATATGGGAGCGCTGGAATTCGGTAATGCCTGACGGACATATGAATCCGGAGGGTATGAATTCACTCAATCACTACACTCTCGGCAGCATCGCTTCATGGATGATATCCTGGCTTGCCGGGATCAGACCGGAGATGCCGGGTTACGCGAAGGCCGTTATCGAGCCTATGCCGGATAAGAGACTCGGTGAAGCGAGAGCGGAGGCTCATACCGCAAGGGGCAGATTCGTGAGCGGATGGAAATATGACGGTGACAGCGTCCGCTATGAGATCGAGGTCCCTTGCGGAGCCGAAGCGGAGCTGAGACTGCCGGGCAGCGAACCGCAGATCATTAGAGCCGGGCGTTACGGTTTTTAGAATAATGTTTGTTGCAATTCACAAAAATATATGTATATGTTTGTAATAATCATCTGAAAAAATGTCGGGTATGTCTAAACGAGGGACTAACCGGGGCGCGGGATTTTGGTATATGATTTAGTCGTTCAAAACAGCATTATGCTGAAGCGCATAATAAAGCTGCAGAGGAAAGTTATCAATGTTTATTTAGAGAAGGAGTATTTATGGAAGATGTAAAAGAAGTAAAGGCGGCTCCTGTAGTTAAAGAGGAGGACAAGGTCAGCAAAAAGTTTGTCTGGTTCCACGCCACTTCGGTCAACGGCGGTGCGATGTGTATCGCTGCGACTATCGCAAGCTATTTCTCGCTGTATGTACAGGAGACAGTAGGCATCACAGCTGCTCAGCTGGCGGTCATCCTGCTGATCTGCAATATCTGGGACGCTATCAATGACCCTCTGATGGGCGTTATCTGCGAATCAACTAATCCTAAGTGGGGCAAATACCGTACATGGTTCATCTACACACCGATCGTTCTGATGGTCGACATGTGGTTCCTGTTCTCGAACCCTTCGTTCATCCAGGCAAGCGCTATGGGCAAATGCGTATGGACATGCGCATGGTACATGGTATACGGAATGACCGTAACCGCATACACAATGCCTCAGATGGCTATCCTGCCTGCAATGACAATGAACGATGATATCCGTAACGATGTAGTAGCAAAGGGTGCCGGTGTCTGCGCTCTCGCATTCACCATCTGCTCGACATTCGCTACACAGCTTGCGAATCTCTTCGGCAGCTACAGAAACCTGATGGTATTCTTCTCGTTCCTCGCGATCATCTCATTCTGGGGTCTCTATAAGTACTCGGAAGAGAAATACGTGATGAAGAGTGAGGGCGGCAGCGGCGGACTCAAGCAGCTCGCTTACGTATTCCGCCACAAGGCTGTATGGCCTGTAATGCTCGTATGGGTAGCAGCTTCCGTATCATACGGATTCATGTTCACATCATCCGTTTACTATGCACAGTACATCTGGGCACCTATGAGAGTCAACTTTGAGACGATGTCGGAGGCGCAGATCGGTGCTACTATCGGCGGTACGATCTCGACATACATGGGATTCATCTCTGTCGGCGCTCTGATCTCGATGATGGTACTCATGCCTGTATTCCTGAGGATATTCAAGACAGGATGGAAGACTATGCTCTGGTCACAGATACTGACTGTAGCATTCTACCTGATCCTGTTCTTCACGGGCCGCATGAACTTCATGTACTGCTGCGTAATGAGCTTCTTCGCTACTCTGGTTGGAGCTATGGTAAACGCTGTAGTAAATATCCTGGTAAACGATACTATCGACTACATCATGCTGGTCGAGGGCAAGCAGCTTAACGCTGTAGTATCCTCCGTCAAGGGATTCGCTCAGAAATGCGGTAATACAATGGTAAACTCCGGAATGCTCGCTATCCTCGCTGTAGCTCATTTCGACGCACAGCTCGGACCTTTCGGACAGCCTGAATCCGCTGTCACAGCTACAAACGTAGTACGTTTCCTGGTACCTGCTATCGTATCCGGAATAATAATCGTAGTCATGGTATTCTATCCAATCAGGAAGTACTTCCCTGAGATCGCTGCTATGAAGGAGAGAATGGCAGACGAAAAACTTGCTGAAGACACTGCAAAGGCTGCAGCTACTGAGGCTTAATCAGGAACAATAAGTAACATAAGCCCCACGCTGCAAAGCCGTGGGGCTTTTTCGTCAATCGATGTCTGCTGTCAATCGATGTCTGTTGGCGTCAAATGATGGTTACAGCGATAAGGAGAGTTTTGATTATGAGTAAGTATTATTGCAATCCGATGAATCTGCCTTACAAATACAATTATTCAAAGCCGAACATGCCGGGACTCGGCGAGGCTAAGCTGAGCGTGTACCGCGAGGCTGCCGATCCGACGCTTGAAATGTTCAGGGGCAGATATTATCTTTTCCCTTCAATGACCAGAGGCTTTTACGTCAGCGATGACATGGTCGACTGGGAGTATCACGCCCTCGATCTTCCTATGCCTGTATTCGACTATGCGCCTGACGTGCGCACCGTAGGTGAGTATCTGTATTTCTGCGCATCGAAGAGAGCAGGCGTATGCAATTTCTACAGATCGAAGGATCCGGTGAATGAGCCGTTCGAGGAGATCCCGGGCAGCTTCGCGTTCTGGGATCCGGATCTCTTTTGCGATGATGACGGCAGGCTGTATCTGTACTGGGGATGCTCCAATGTGACACCTATATGGGGTGTTGAGCTTGACCCGGAGACCATGCGTCCTATAGGCGAGAAGCAGGTCATGTTCACGATGGACAACAAGTCCCGGGGCTATGAGCGCATAGGATATGACCATGTAAGTCCAAAGGCAGGCATAGATATAGAGGCGGCTGCAGAGGAAATGTTCCACATGCTGATGCAGATGCCTGAGGAGCAGAGAAAGAGCGAAGGCCTGATTACTGAGGAAGATGTCAGGAGACTTGCGAGAGGATTCGCAGGGGACGATCCGTATATCGAAGGCGCATACGTTACGAAGCATGAGGGGAGATACTACCTGCAGTACGCCTTTCCTGAGACTCAGAACAATATATACGGTGACGGAGTGCTCGTTTCGGACAGCCCGCTCGGACCTTATGAGATATGCAAAAGCAATCCGTTCTCATATAAGCCGGGCGGATTCGCGACGGGCGCGGGCCACGGCTCTACCATAGCTGACAGGAACGGCGCCTACTGGCATACGGCATCTATGTATATTTCGCGAAACCATGATATGGAGCGCCGCCTCGGACTGTGGAAGGCGGGATTCGACGCTGACGGGGACATGTACTGCGATCAGAGATACGGCGACTGGCCTGTCAACGCGGAGGCGGAGCCTTTCGCGAAGCCTGATTACATGCTGCTCTCATATAACAAAGCGGCTTCGGTATCATCAGGAACCGGAGCGGATAAGATCACTAACGAGTGCATCAGAGACTGGTGGAGAGCTGAAAAGCCGGGAGAGGCATGGTGCTGCGTGGATCTCGGAGCTGTCAAAACAGTCAATGCCGTTCAGGTCAATTTTGCCGATGAGGGCATAGAGGATGAGATACCTGAAGGCGCTGCCAGACTCGAGGCTCAGGAGATAAGATATATAGACCTTGAAAAGAGAGTAACACGATGGGTGCTCGAGGGCTCGGCTGACGGAGAGAGCTGGCGCGTCATCGAGGACAAGAGCAAGACTGATACGAATCTCTGTAATGACTTTATCATGCTCGCAGAGGCAGCTGAGCTGAGATACATAAAGCTTACGGTGCTTGAGATGCCGTTCGATCAGCCGGCGACAGTATGCGGACTCAGAGTCTTCGGACACGGCAGCGGCGATGAGCCTGCAGCCGCAAAGGGCGTAAAGGCTGTCCGCGACGGTGACCTCAACATGATCGTCAGCTGGGACGCCGATGACGCGACAGGGCACAATATACTCTGGGGATACGCTCCGGACAAGCTCTATCACAGCTATATGGTGCTGGGCAGAGATGAGCAGAATATAGGCGCTCTTATGAAGGGCGAGCCTGTATTTATAAGAGTCGATGCATTCAACGAAAGCGGCATCACTGAAGGCGAGGTATTCGCTCTGTAAGATATTCAGACTTATTCAGTTTACTATAAGGAGCAAAAGCTATGGGTATGGATTACAGCAGGGTAAAGGACTGGATCATCAGAGAGGACAGCTTTGATGCCGATCATCTCGGCAAATGCGAAGCGATCATGAGCCTCGGAAACGGCTACATGGGATTGAGGTCTGCGACCGAGGAGAGATACCTCGGTGAAACGAGGGATATGCTCGTTAACGGAACCTTCAACAAATTCGACGAAAATGAGGTGACCGAGCTGCCTAATGCCGCGGATGTGACAGCTGTCGAGCTCCGGATAGACGGTGAGAGATTCGCGCTCGATCAGGGCAGCGTCAGCGATTACGGCAGAGAGCTCAATATCAGGACGGGCGAGCTTACAAGAAGCGCAAAATGGACGGCAAAGAACGGAAAAAGCATAGTCTTTGAGGCGAAAAGAATAGTCTCGCTTGCGAGGCTGCACGATATAGCGGCACGCATCAGTGTCACGGCAGCTGATGACATGACGCTCAGGATCAGATCCGGCATCAGCGCGAGAGTCACGAATACCGGCAGCCAGCATTTCTCAGAGGTCGAAAAGAGATTCTACGATAAAAAATACATGCAGTTCGTCGAAAAGACGACTGAGAGCGGTGTTGTATTCGTCGTGAATTCGGTACATAAATTCTTCCTCAACGGAGAGCCGATGGAGCTTGCGACAGATGTAAATATCGAGCACAGGATCGTTTTTGCCGATTATTCGGTCGAGCTCAAAGCAGGGGACAGCTTTACTATAGAAAAGATATCAAGTGTAAATACGAGCAGGGATTTTGACGCGCAGGGAATGTCGGTATCAGAGCTGCAGGGATGCTCGCTTGAAGCTCTTAAAGAGGCCGAGGCCATGGGTTATCAGGCTCTTGCCGATGAATCCGCAGCCGCATGGAAGGAAGAGGTCTGGGACAGGGCGCCTGTCGTGATCGAGGGCGGCGAGGACGCTGAGCTGGATCAGTTCGCCGTAAGATTTGCCCAGTATCACATGAGGGCCTTCGTGCCTGCTCACGACAACAGGATGAACATCGGAGCAAAGGGCCTGTCAGGAGAGGGCTACAAGGGCCACTGCTTCTGGGATACCGAGATATTCCTGCTGCCTTACTATATTTTCACGGCTCCTGAAACGGCCCGCAAGCTCGAGGAATACAGATATCTCTCGCTGCCGGGCGCTCACCGCAAGGCAGCGGAGAACGGCTACAGCGGAGCCATGTTCCCATGGGAGAGCGCATGGCTCGATGACGGTGAGACATGTCCGCTTTACGCGGGAACAGATATCATCACAGGCCTTCCGATCAAGGTATGGTCGGGCATCATCGAGCAGCACATCTCGGCAGATGTCGCGTTCGGCGCGTGGCAGTACGGCGTAATCGCGGACGACGAGGAGTTTATGGAGAACTGCGGCTACGAGCTGATAATGGATACGGCTACTTTCTGGGCATCCAGGCTCGAAAAGGGTGAGGACGGCAGATATCATATAAACGATGTCGTGGGGCCGGATGAATACCACGAGCATGTCAATGACAACGCGTTTACAAACTATATGGCTCGCTGGAACATGAACAAGGCTGCCGAATACGCGGACAGTCTCAGGGCCGAGAAGCCTGAGCTGTACGCGAAGCTCGACGCTAAGCTGGACATAAAGACCAATTACGGTAAATGGACTGACGGCAGAGATAATATGTTCCTTCCTCAGCCTGCAGAGGACAATATCCTGCCTATGGACGACAGATTCATGGACGGAGAGTTCATCGATCTGTCAAAATACAAGGCGCAGGATCATGTCGGCGGCATAATGAAGGATTACAATCTCGAGCAGATACAGCACATACAGGTATGCAAGCAGGCGGACTGTCTGGTGCTCTTCTATCTGCTCGAGGATGAGTTCCCTGCAGAGGTCAAAAAGGCAAGCTGGGACTACTATGTAGAGCGTACTCTGCATGACAGCTCGCTCTCGCTTTCGACCCACAGCGTAATGGCGGCTGACATGGGCGATGATGAGATGGCGTATGACCTGTTCAAGAGGAGCTGCGCTATCGACCTCGGACCTTATATGGGAACCTCGGATGCCGGTATCCATGCCGCATCCTTCGGAGGCATATGGCAGTGCGCCGTTTACGGCTTCGGCGGACTGAGAATGCTGGACGGCAGACTCAGGATCGAGCCGAGACTGCCTGAGGCATGGGACAGACTGAGCTATACCGTTATGTGGAAGGGCGAAAAGCTCGGCGTTACTGTTGCAAAGGACGGCGTTGATGTAGAGAATCTAACAGGCGGCAAAAAGGTAAGCCTGACAGTCTGCGGAAAGGAAACAACGATCTGATGAAACTGAACTGGATCACGAGCGGCAGCGATAAGCCGTTCTACATTCGGAAAAAATTTGACCTTAATGGCAGACCGGCTGAGGCGCTGCTTTACGCATCCGGCCTCGGCCAGTTCAACGCGTATATCAACGGGAAACGCGTAGGAGATCATTATCTCGATCCTGCATGGACTGATTACCGCAGGCAGGTGCTATATCTGAGCTTTGATGTTTCGGAGCTGCTGGCGGATGGCAGCAATGCCATTGTGCTTGAGATCGGAAACGGCTGGTACAACTGGGATACCGAGTACGGCTACAGCTTTCATTTCCCGCCTTTTATGCCTCCTAATCCGAATCCGTATAAGCCGTACGGCAGCAGTCTGGTCGGGGCCTTTGAGCTTCGCATAAGGTATGCGGACAGAACAGAGGAGATCATCAGCTCCGCTGATGGCTGCAGGACAGCTTCTCATGGCGTGCTTCATTCGAATGTTTACGGCTCTGAGCTTATAAGCGGCAGGGAACTGAAAAAAGGCTGCTCTATGCCTGGTTACGATGACTCGGACTGGCAGGACGCAAGAGCGGCGGCAGAGGATGAAGCTCCGCTCGGAGCTGCTTCCGAATCTCTTATGCCGCCTGTGCGCGCTGTCGGCGAGTACGAGGCTGAGTATCTTCATACGGTGAACGGCCGCAGGATCTATGATCTCGGACAGAACATATCCGGGATACTCAGCGCGGAGGCGCGCGGCAAGGCAGGGACGCAGCTCGACTTTTATCCCGCCGAAAAGCTGGATGACGCGGGCGATGCTGATCAGATGGCCAAAAACTGGATGATGATAGATAATGTCGTCTCATACATATTATCTCAGGATGATGCGTGGGAAAGCTTCTCGCAGACCTTTACATATTTTTCGGGCCGGTACATAGCTGTATCCGGGGATGCCGAGATACGCGGACTCAAAGGGACTGCTATAAGCAGCGCCTGGAAAAGAGCCGGAAGTTTCATATGTGATGATGAAAGATATAACAGGATCTATGACATGATCGAGAAGACGGTCGAGGCCAATATGGTAGGGGTGCACACTGACTGTCCGCAGATCGAGCGCTTCGCGTGGCAGGAGCCGAATCACCTGATGGCGCCCTCGATCTTCTTCATGAAGGATGGGAAAGCGCTATGGGAAAAGTTCCTTACGGATCTGAGGCTCGCTCAGCACGGCCCTGACGATATCTTTTACGATTTAGATGGCAAAGCGTTTACAGCGGGTGACGGGCTCGTGCCGTCGCAGGCTCCGTGCTACATACCTAATGTACTGCCTGTTCCGGGCATGGGCAGCTTTTACGATATAATCCCGTGGGGCAGCACATGCATACTCGGTACATGGTGGCACTATCAGTTCTACGGGGATGTAAGCATTATAAAGGATAATTATGAGACGGGAATGAGATACCTTGAATATCTCAAAACAAAGGTAAATGATGAAGGCTTCCTGAATCACGGACTCGGAGACTGGGGCAATCCGGAAAACGAACTCGCGAGAGAGAATACAGAGACTGCGTTCCTGTACGCGGATGCTTTGACTCTCAGCAGGTTTGCAGTGATACTCGGCAGGGACGAGGACGCCGCGGCTCTTAACGATTATGCTCAGGAAATACGGCGCAATTACAACGCAAGGCTGCTCGGATACAATGAGGAGCTCGGATGCATGTGCTACAGGGCGTATGATCACGGTGATGAATTCTTTGTCACACAGTCAGTCGAGGCGCTGCCTCTTTTCTGGGGCATGGTTCCGGAGGAATACGAGAATGACGTCGTAAAGGCTCTGAGATACGCGCTTGAAAGCAAGGACGCGCTGATCGCGGGAGAGGTCGGTCTGCCGTATGTGATAATGTCTGCCCGCAGATACGGCATGAATGATCTGATCGCCGAGTATATCATGAGAGAGGAGCATCCGTCATATTATGCCTTTGTACTGGACGGAGAGACGACACTCGGAGAATACTGGGAGACGAATCCGCGCAGCCATTGCCACGATATGATGGGACACATAATAGAGTGGTTCTACAGCGGAATAGCGGGAATACATAATCTTGAACCTGGATTCGCGTGCGTAGCCATAGAACCGTATATGCCTGAGGGTATGAACAGCTTCAAATGCAGCTATGAAACTCCGCTTGGCATGATAAGTGTAGAAGGAGAGAGGAAAGAGTCGGGACCTGCATACACCGCGCATATACCTCAGAGGATATGCGCGAATGTAGCGGATAACGTAAGCATAGTGCGTGAACATCAGTAATCCTCGAGCGGCATAAAATGGCTTACGGCTACTGAGTTCTGTCTGCGGTACTCGTTTGGGGATGTGCCGTGCGTCTTACGGAACACTCTCGAAAAATTGTCAGCGGAGTTGTAGCCTACTATATAGGCGATATCTGAGATCGGGAGATCTGTCCTGAGCAGGTATTCGCAGGCTTCCTTGATGCGGACCTGACGTATGAGCTCAGAAAAGCTGATGCCCGTGTTTTTCTTGATAATGGTGCACAGATGAGGCTTGCTGTAGTGGAATTCCGCAGCGAGAGCAGTCAGTGTGATGGTCCGGTAGTTCTTTCGTATGTAGTGCAGCAGACGTGAAAAATCCGAGCCAACCTGATTGTGATACACCTTAGGCGCTTCATCACTCGATCTCAGAAGATTCGCAAACAAAAGGTTGACCAGCCCTATACAGCAGTTGTTTGAATACTGATCCGGATAGTGGCATTCCTGAAGGGCGCTCTGCAGCATGATTCTGGTGAAATGAGTATCACCGGCACGGAATATCATGTAATTAGGCGTGAGCATGTCGGTAAGTGTATTGCGAAAGAACGTTGAAAGCACGTCATCACGATCAAGCAGGGAGAAGAATGATGACTGAAAGGTGCTTCGCCTGAGCATGAGCGTGCAGACTGTGCTTTCATCCTTTATCTCGATGTCGTGATACGAGGTAGGTGAAATAAGGCAGAGCTCGCCTTCGGTAAGTGTCAGCACTTCCTCTTCGAAATACAGGGTGCAGCTGCCTTCTACAAGGTAGTCGATCTCGACATAATCATGCCTGTGCATATAAGGCCTGGTGTGACGGGGATGACGGATGACGAAGACGTCATTGAGCTGAGGTATCATATCCTGTTCGGATACGCGCTCGTTCATGCTGTCGTCCACATTAACGGGGAACCAGATATGATCTATGAATTCCTGAAAAGCGGATATCTCCGCGTGCCCGAGACCTACAGAGTAATTACGGTCAGGACGTGACGCGCTGAGCTTTCCCTTTTTATAAAGGCGCTCCACAGCTTCGTGGAACTGCAGGCGGCTGCCTGTTTTGTGATAGTAGGAGGTGAGCTCCGACTGAAGATCACCGAATGAGCAGTATAATGCCATATCTGCACCTCTCGATCCGAGCAATTGGATGAACGATAAAATAATCATTAACGAACAATTTATCGAACAATACTTTAGATCTTTTTAACCTATTATACGCTTTTTGTAAATGAATTGTAACTCGGGAGCAGTTACGGACAATAATATTTCAATGAAAGGACGGTTACTATGAAAATAAGTCAGATCAGGATCAACGGGATCAGCGAGCCTATGGGTTTTGTCATGGATAAGCCTGATGTATCGTGGAAGGTAACGGATACTGTGAGTAAAAAAGCGGAGTCCATCAGTATTGAGATATTTAAGGCTGCTGTTCCGGAGCATGCCGCAGCGCAAAAGGCCGGTCCGGAACTGAATTCCGCGGGAGAATGCATTGACGCAGTGCTCGAGCCGCGTACGGAATACATAGCGCGCGTATATGTAAAAGGCGATGCCGGTGATGAAGCCTGTGAGGAAAGCAGCTTTGAGACAGGCAAAATGGATGAGGTATGGCAGGCCGAATGGATAGCAGCGGCCAAGGGCGATGACTGTCATCCGTATATGAAAAAAACGTTTACCGTAAGACCGGGTCTGTGCAGGGCGAGGCTGTACGCGACCGGCGTCGGTCTCTTTGAGGCATATATAAACGGAAACAAGCTGGGAGAAGAATATCTCAAGCCGGGTATTACAGACTATGAAAAGAGGATACAGGCTGTTACCTTCCCTGTGGACGGACTCAGGGAGGGCGAAAACGAGCTTGCGTTCATGCTCGGCAAGGGCTGGTACATGGGAGTATTCGGACTTGAGCTCAAGGACAATTATTACGGCAGCAGGATGGCCGCGATAGCAGAGCTTCATCTGGAGTATGCCGACGGCAGCGAAGATGTGGTCTGCACTGACGGAGATTTTGTATATACAGCTTCGGATATAAGCGAATCAGGCATATATTTCGGCGAGACTGTCGAAAGAAGAAACCCTGATGAGGCTGAGTGGAAGCCTGTAAGCGTCATCACAGAGTACAGCAGAGAGGAGGGCAGCTGGAATCTCAGCAAGGAGCACATTACAGACAGGCTCAGCCCGGCTCTCAGGGTGCAGGAGATCGTTACAGCAAAGGAGATAATTACGACGCCTGCAGGAGAGACTGTCATAGATTTCGGACAGAATTTCGCGGGCTTCCCTGAATTCGATGCTGATTTTGCGGCGGGCACAAGGATAGTGCTCGATTTCGGCGAGATACTGCAGCAGGGGAATTTCTACAGGGGCAATTACAGAGACGCGAATTCACAGTTTGTCTACGTTTCGGGAGGCAAAAAGGAGACTGTGCGTCCGAGCTTCACATTCTTCGGATTCAGGTATGTCAAGGTCACAGGCTGGGAAGGCGAGCTGACAACGGATATGTTCCGCGGCTGCGCGCTCTATTCCGATATGCATCGCGCAGGCTCGATACATACCGGCAACGCGAAGATAGACCGCCTGTACGAAAACGGCGTGTGGGGCCTCAAGTCCAATTTCCTCGATATGCCGACGGACTGCCCTCAGAGGAGCGAGAGGCTCGGCTGGACAGGCGACGCGCAGATATTCGCGCCTACCGCGAGCTATCATATGGATACAAGAGCGTTTTTCCACAAGTTCGAGCTCGATCTTATGGACGCGCAGGAAGATGTTGACGGCGCGATGCCTAACTACGTTCCGAACCTGTTCACTATGAGGGACGCGACCAGCGCCTGGGGCGATATCGCGACGTTCCTGCCTATGACTATGTGGAAATACTACGGCAGCATTAAGGAACTCGAGTTCGCGTATCCTATGATGACAGGCTGGGTCGACTACATGGACCGCCTGGATGCGGCAAAGGGCGAGAGGACATATACCTTCAATCCGGGATTCCAGTTCGGAGACTGGCTCGCTCTGGACGGAGCCAGTGAGACGAGCTTCAAGGGAAGCACTGACGACAATTATCTCGGGGCTGTTTACTACTATCAGTCTGCCAAAAACACAGCGGAGGCTGCGGCAATACTCGGCAAGGCGGATGACGAGAAGAAATACAGCGAGCTTGCTGAGAATATCAGGGCCGGCATACTGAATGAATATTTCACGCCTAACGGCAGATTTGCCATGGATACACAGGCGTCATATGTGGTCGCTCTCAAATTCGGACTGTGGATAGACAGAGACAGGCTTATCGCCCAGTTCATGGAGAGGCTCAAAAAGGACGGCTTCAGCATCAGATGCGGATTCATCGGAGCACCGCTGCTCTGTACCGTGCTGGGCGAGGCGGGCCAGATACCGACGGCTTATGACTTCCTGCTCAAGGAGGATTTCCCGAGCTGGCTGTACTGTGTCAACCTCGGAGCAACGACTATCTGGGAGCGCTGGAACTCTGTTGGACCTGACGGAACGATCTCGGATACAGGAATGAACTCGCTGAATCATTATTCATACGGTTCGGTAATGGAATTCATGTACGCGTACGCTGCAGGAATACGCCCTGCAGAGCCGGGATTCCGCAAGGCTGTGATCGCGCCTTATCCTGACTACAGACTGCCGCGTCTCGACTGCAGCTTTGACTCCGCAGCAGGCAGATATGTATCGAATACCAGTCTGAACGGCGACGGAAGCGTCAGCATACACATAGAGATACCTTTCGGCTGCGAAGCAGAGGTAACGCTGCCTCGCTCGGGCAGGGATCCTGAGACTCTGCCGGCCGGCAGCTACGACTTTAACTATGTGCCTGAAAAGGATTTCCGCAAGCCGTTTGACGAGCATACACCTATAGTGAAGCTTGCCGAAAATGAGCAGGCTGCGGGCATACTCTTCGGACTCGTGCCTCCTATCGGCGGCATGGCCAAGGGCAGAGATCCTGAATTCGGTTATAACGGGCTGGCTGATTTCAGATATCTGACGTTCCTGCCGTTCGAGCCTGAAAAGCTCGAGGAGGCGATCAGACAGATAAGCGAGCTTGTTGTGGAAGCGTAAACGAATGGACAGGGGGTAAAAACGATGAAAATTGAAGGAAAAGAAC
>JAFRGH010000204.1 GCA_017433945.1 Mogibacterium sp.
AACCATGATGCATGAAAATGAAGCGGCCGAGGTCCTTTGCAGGATATGTAAAGGCGACGGGATTATCAGGGGCGAGGTCAAGGAAGGAAAGATAGACCTTAAAGCCGAATTCGACGGAGTATTCAAGGTCAACAGAGAGAAGCTCAGGGCCGTAAACTCGCTTGGAGAGATGATGATCGCCTGCAGACATGGCGATTTTCCTGTAAGAGCAGGTGATAAGCTTGCAGGAACCAGGATAATCCCTCTCGTGATCGAAAAGGAAAAGATGGAAAGAGCTGAAGCTGCTGCCGGAGCTGAGCCTCTTATGCATGTCGTGCCTTACAAAAAAATGAATGCAGGTCTTGTGACTACCGGCAACGAGGTCTATCATGGAAGGATAAAGGATACTTTTTCGGATGTAGTGAAGGATAAGCTGAGAGAATACGGTGCCGAAGTCATAAAGCACATAATAACTGATGACAATAATGAGCATATCGAGGACGCGATACGCGAGATGCTGGACGCGGGCTGCGACATGGTGATCTGTACGGGCGGCATGAGCGTGGATCCGGATGACAGGACACCTCTGGCCATCAGAAATGTCTGCGGAGAAGTGGTTACATACGGAGCCCCTGTTCTGCCCGGAGCGATGTTCCTGCTTGCATATTATGGAATTGAGCGCAGCGGAGACAGTATACCCGTTATAGGCCTGCCGGGTTGCGTAATGTACGCGAAGAGGACGATATTTGATCTGGTTCTGCCGAGGATCATGACAGGTGAGATCCTCGAAAAAGCGGATATAGAAGTACTCGGTGAGGGCGGGCTCTGCCTCAACTGCGAGGTCTGCATTTTCCCTGCATGCGGCTTTGGCAAAGGCAGATAGATGCTGAGAAAGGCTGCTTAAAATCCACTCTTATGCTGGCGCAAATCATGCAGGAGCGTAAGCCCTGTCAGAGTGGAAGAAGTGTTAAATGAGGTGTTCTGGAAAGGATGGTGTAATAAATGTTAAAGAAACTGTTTGTACTGATCATTGCTATGATGATGCTTCTGTCTCTGGCAGCGTGCGGCAGCGAAGGCGGCAGTGAAGAGACATCCGATCAGGGAGGAGAAAGCCGGACTGAGACAAGTGTAAATGTCTTTGCTGCGGCGTCGCTTGGTAATGTAATGGAGGAATTTGAGAAATCTTATGAGGAGGCTAATCCGGATGTCGATATCGTCATAAACGCTGACAGCTCTGGTGCTCTGCTGACTCAGATACAGGAGGGTGCTCCTTGTGACGTATTTTTCAGCGCTGCTCAGAAACAGATGGATGAGCTGCAGGATGCCGGAATGCTCGTCGATGGCACAAGGGTGAATGTGGTAAACAATCAGCTGGTGGTGATAACGCAGCCTGACAGCGGAACAGAGGTAACAGGTCTTGCGGATATAGCGAAGGCAAAGAGCATCGCGCTTGCTGACGGAAGCGTACCTGTGGGCAAATATACAAGGCAGGCAATGATCGAACTTGGTCTGCTCAAAGCAGCTGATGATCCGGCGGCCATCACAACTGAGGAGGTTTCGGAGCAGCTCGGAGGAGTTGAGATCAGCGAGCAGGGCAATGTAAGCAAGGTTCTGACGGCTGTCGAGGAGGCGTCCTGCGAGGTAGGAACTACCTATCTTTCGGATACTGTGGGACATGAGGACAGCATAAAGATACTTGAGACAGTAGGCTATGATGTAACAGGAGACATTATATATCCTGTTGCGCAGGTCACTAACCCTGATGCGGATGACGCGGAATCAGCTGCAGCAGCCGATTTCATCTCATATATCACAAATGATGATGCAAAAAAACTGTATCAGCAATACGGGTTCGATACTGATGTAGAGTAGATTCAAAGAAGAGATACTGTAAAAATAGTGAATGATTTGATTGAGATCGCGCGCGAACTGGACTGGAGCCCGCTTATCATATCTATAAAGACCGGGGTGGTCGCTACGATCATCTCGTTCTTCCTGGGATTAT
Organism: Mogibacterium sp.; assembly: GCA_017433945.1. Classification (GTDB taxonomy): domain Bacteria; phylum Bacillota; class Clostridia; order Peptostreptococcales; family Anaerovoracaceae; genus Crickella. The sequence continues at coordinate 1,985 of JAFRGH010000204.1, forward strand.
GGACTGCGCGCAAGGTGATAAAAATGGATTACAGGACAAAGTCTGTGATAGACGGCATACTGACATTGCCGATGGTGCTGCCGCCGACTGTCGCAGGCTTTATTCTGCTTCTTATTTTTAGCAGACGAAGACCTCTTGGAGTATTTCTGAATGATGAGCTTGACATACAGGTCGTTCACACCTGGCTCGGCTGTATCGTTGCCGCAACGGTAATAGCATTTCCGCTGATGTACAGAAACGCGCGGGCTGCGTTTGAACAGATCGATGCAAATCTTGTTCATGCCGGCCGCACGCTCGGCATGTCCGAGACCGCGATTTTTTGGAGAATAGTTGTTCCGACGGCAGGACCCGGTATAGCAAGCGGCACTATACTGACCTTTGCCCGCGCGATGGGTGAGTATGGCGCGACATCAATGCTGGCGGGCAAGATTCCCGGAAAAACGGGGACAGTGTCACAGAGGATAGCGATGGTGATACAGGATGGTGACTATCTGACTGCCGGTATATGGGTGGTCATCGTGCTGCTTATCGCGTTTGCTGCAGTGTTTCTGATCAACATAATTACCGGCAGACATATGAAAAATATAAAAAGGTGGTGATCCGACGTGCATGAAGCTGCGAATGAAGCTAAAATTACAGCTAAGCGATTGTATGCGGACATTCATCTTAGAAGAGGTTCGTTCAGTCTGGACATGCTGCTTAACAGCGATGCAGCCAGAATAGGGATACTCGGGGCGTCAGGCAGTGGCAAAAGCATGACGCTCAGGAGCATTGCCGGTATAGAGGATGTTGACAGCGGACATATAGAGATAGATGGCAGGCTGCTGTATGACTCCTCGCAAAGGATCAATATACGGCCCCAGCAGAGAAATGTCGGATATATGTTCCAGAATTACGCGCTGTTTCCGACGATGACGGTGCTCAGAAACGTAATGTCGGGCCTTAGAGGCAGCAGAAATGAGAATCGGGAAAAGGCACAGCGGATGCTGGAAAGGCTCGGGATTGCTGAGCTTGAAGAACGCCTTCCCGGAGAGCTGTCAGGGGGTCAGCAGCAGAGAGTGGCGCTGGCCAGGATACTCGTAACAGAACCTGGGCTGATCCTGCTTGATGAGCCTTTTTCGGCGCTCGACGGCTATCTTCGCGACAGGATGCAGCTGGAGATGATGGGGATGCTTGAGGATTATGATGGGCAGATCGTCATGGTATCCCACAGCAGGGATGAGCTGTACAGATTCAGCGAGGAGCTGTTTGTGATCAAAGACGGCAGGGTGCTTACATCAGGCGAGACAAAATCCGTGTTCAGGGATCCGGGCAGTATCGAAGCCGCGAGGCTGACAGGCTGCAAAAATTTTGCGGCGGTGCGTGTGATCAGCGATCATCGGCTTGAAGCTGATGACTGGGGAGTGACTCTTCAGCTTGAGCGAAGCATTCCGAAAGACACTCGATATATAGGATACAGAGCGCATTACTTTGAGCCTGTTTGGGGAGAGCGGCAGCAAAACTGCATTTCGTTCGATCTGATGAAGGTCGATGATCTGCCCTTTGAAAAAAAATACTATATACGCGCAGCGCAGGACTCAGGGGGAGCGGCCGATGAGAACATGATATGCTGGTTCGTGCAGGACGATAAACAGAAAATGATCGATCGCAAGGGCTTGCCTGATTATCTCAGAATGACTGAGGAGAATATCCTGCTGCTTCGCTGACAGCGGTTAGCTGCGATTCAGTCAGCAGCCGGGAATGAATCAATTGGGACGGTTCTTTTTGACTCATAGCAGAGTGATATATGATACAATCAACTGGATCATTATTATCGGTAGCGGAGCAGATGAAAGGATATATCTATGAATGCAGTTAAAGCTCTTATTGAATACTGTGCGGACAAAAAGCTGATAGATGACTGCGAAAGGAACTGGGCGGTAAACACCGTGCTCGATGTACTCGGAACGGATTCCGTACCTGATATCGAGGTGCCTGATGATGCTGACCTGGCTGCTGTACTGGGCGCTTTGACGGATCTTGCGGTTAAAAACGGCAGACTTGAAAACGATTCTGTAGTCTACCGCGATATCTTCGATACTGAGCTGATGGGCAGGCTTACTCCGAGGCCGGCTCAGGTCATAAAGGAGTTCGCTGAAAGATATGCCGTAAGCCCTGAGTCGGCGACAGAATGGTACTATGAATTCAGCCAGGATACCAATTATATAAGGCGGGACCGTATCCGCAGGGATGTAAAATGGAAATCGGAGACAGAGTATGGAGATCTGGATATAACGATCAACCTGTCCAAGCCTGAGAAGGATCCTAAGGCGATAGCGGCAGCAAGGGACCTTCCGGCTGCTGAGTATCCGAGATGCCAGCTCTGCGCCGAAAATGAAGGTTATGCCGGCAGAGTCAATCATCCGGCAAGGCAGAACCACAGGATAGTTCCGGTCAGCATCAACGGATCCGACTGGTTCCTGCAATACTCTCCGTATGTCTATTACAATGAGCACTGTATCTGCTTCAATAAGGAACATACGCCTATGAAGATAGACAGGGCCTGCTTCGCGAAGCTGCTTGATTTTGTCAGACAGTTCCCGCATTATTTCGTCGGCTCAAATGCTGATCTTCCTATCGTAGGCGGCTCGATACTCGCGCATGACCATTTCCAGGGCGGACACTATACCTTCGCCATGGCAAGGGCTGAGATCGAGACTCCTTATACATTCCACGGATATGAGGATGTGGATGCCGGAATAGTAAAATGGCCTATGTCTGTCATCAGGTTAAGGTCGTCAGAGCCTGAGAGGATCATCGATCTTGCAGACAGGATGCTCGGAGCGTGGAGAGGATATACCGACGAAGAAGCGTTTATTTTTGCTGAGACCGATGGGACCCCTCATAACACTATAACTCCTATAGCCCGGAGGCATGGCAGTGATTACGAGCTGGACCTGGTGCTCAGAAACAATATAACCACCGATGAACATCCGCTTGGAGTTTTCCATCCACACGCTGAGCTTCATCACATCAAAAAAGAGAACATAGGTCTTATCGAGGTCATGGGGCTTGCCGTTCTTCCTTCGAGATTAAAGGATGAGCTGCATGCTGTTGCTGACTGTCTCGCATCAGGCGAGGATCTGAGGAAGAGCGAGCAAACGGCAAAGCATGCCGACTGGGCGGAGTCATTCAGGGATAAATACGAGTTCACTGTGGATAACGCGCTCGGAATAGTAGAAAAGGAGACAGGCATAGTATTCTCAAAGGTGCTTGAGCATGCCGGAGTTTACAAGAGAGATGAAGCCGGAAAGGCGGCCTTTATGAGATTCCTCGACAGCATCAGATAAACAGCCGGATAGCTTTGACTCACAAGTAAATACTTGTTGAATGACAACTGAATTACTGTTGTACTTTTGAATGTCTTAAGTATAGAATACCGGTGTCCTGAGACAGACAGAAATAATCACAGGGCAACAGAAACGCACACTCCTTATAGACATTCACAATATACAGACAACAGAGCCTGCGCATAGGGGAAACGCAGGTTCTGTTGTTTTTTGCATTTATGAAAATATGTCGGTTTGTCCGCAATCTCTGCTGTACCGCAGAGATTTTTTTCGTGATATGATTCTACTTGGTAAAAAGCACAAAAAATCAAAGAAATATATGTGCGGATACATATGGCGATTAACAGGAGAGATCCGGGAGGAATCAGATATGGTAGACCTTAGAGCTAATCCGTTTTTTCTTAATGATGATCAGATACGCTGGGTAGAGGAGACTCTTGCGTCACTTGATCTTGAAGACAAGATCGGTCAGATGTTCTGCCCTATAGGCGGCAACACTGAGGAGGGATTTCTCAAAAGCTTTACGGAGGAATTCAGACCTGGAGCGATGCTTTACAGGCCTATGCCGGCAGCAGAGGCACAAAAGGTACATGCATTTTTGCAGAAATGTTCAAAGGTTCCGATGCTCTTCGGCGCAAATCTTGAATCGGGAGGCAACGGCATTGCCGCAGACGGTACATATTACGCGCGCCCTATGAGCGTAGCTGCTTCGGATAATCCTGAGAACGCGTATAATCTCGGTGCCGTAGCCGGGAGAGAGGCAGCGGCTGTAGGCTGCAACTGGGCTTTTTCACCTATATGCGATATAGACATGAACTGGCGCAATCCTATCGAAAACGTCCGTACCTTCGGAAGCGATAAGGAGCGCGTAAAGAATTTTACATGCGAGCAGCTCAAGGGCCTCAGGGACAACGGAGTCGCCGCAGCTGTAAAGCACTATCCGGGAGACGGAGTGGATGAGAGAGACCAGCATCTCGTTCCGTCTGTAAACAGCCTCAGCGCTGATGAGTGGAGCGCAAGCTACGGCGAGGTGTGGAAGGCTGTCGTCGATGCCGGAACGCTTTCAATCATGGTAGGTCATATCCTGCAGCCGGCATGGAGCAAAAAGCTCAATCCGGCTCTCGAGGATAAGGACATACTGCCTGCATCGATGTCATATGAGCTGCTTACCGGACTTCTCAGGGGAGAACTCGGCTATAACGGCATGCTCGTGACTGACGCTACACCTATGATAGGCTTCAACACACCGATGAAGCGCTGTGACGCCATCCCGGCTTCGATAAACGCCGGCTGTGACATGATACTCTTCAACAAGGATATACGCGAGGACTACGGCTTCCTCAGATCTGCCATTAAGGACGGCAGAGTATCGATGGAGAGAGTGGACGAGGCTGTAACGAGGATACTTGCGATGAAGGCGGCAATGAAGCTGCCTGAGGCAAAGGCTGACGGAAGCCTGTTCCCGGGCGAGGACGCTCTGAGCGTGATCTCGTGCGCAGAGCATCAGGAGCTGGCGCGCAGGGTGGCTGACGAGAGCGTCACACTTGTCAAGGATACCCAGGGACTGCTGCCTGTTTCACCTGAAAAATACAAAAAGGTCAGACTCTATCTGCTCGAGGACAGAGTCGGCGGAGGCTTCAAGGACGGTGAAGGCGCGATAGACAAGGTTAAGGAAAAGCTCGAGGCAGAGGGCTTCGAGGTAAGCCTGTATGATTACACGAAACCGGATTTCTTCGAGATGTTCGAGGGCGGAGTAGAGGATATAAAGAGCAAGTTTGATCTGGCGATATATGTGGCGTGCATCGATACAGCCAGCAATCAGTCTGTCAGAAGAATAGACTGGGTGCATCTGATGGCTGCTGACGCGCCTTGGTTCGTCAACGATGTTCCTGCGATGTTCATTTCTCTCGCGAATCCGTATCACCTGGTCGACGCTCCTATGGTAAAGACATTTATAAATGCTTATACACCGACCGAGACAGTGGTCGATCAGGTAATAGACAAGATCATGGGACGCAGCGAGTTCAAGGGTGTGAACCCTGTCGATCCGTTCTGCGGCATCTGGGGCGCTGAATTCTGATAAGTGATTACAGCCGTATGCTGCGCGGACTTACAGTGTCTTCGCAGCATACGGTTTTATTTTGCATTGTGATATCTGTTCAATACCTGCAGCCTGTGCAGCAGGCTGCGCCTGAAATATTGAGAGGAAACGATCATGAACTACAATGGACTGTATTTTGCATCGAGAGACATACTCTGCGAGGACGAGTACGATCTTTCTGCTGAGGCGAACCGGGCCGCGCTGCTGACTACCGGCAACGGCTACATGGGTGTTCGCGCCAGCCTGGAGGAGTACGGCAGCCTGTGTGTGCAGGGCTGCTATATAAGAGGAGTGCTTGACGAGGTGGTTGAGATCAGACTGGCTCTGGCAGACTACCTCTATATGAAATAATACTATATACAGGAAGACAAACTCAAAAAATTCGAAAAACAGGAATAC
>JAFRGH010000205.1 GCA_017433945.1 Mogibacterium sp.
CGCTAGGGAGTCAAACAAAATGTTTGACAGGCTTTGTTCTTTCTGTCAAACATTTTGTTTGACAGCCGACTGCCGCGCGGCTATTTGAAATCGTCCGACCGGCTGCCGGTGAATCGTAACTTTCCATGCGTCAATTATCTGTCAAACCCAAGTCTTATCTACTAATTGTATACCGAAGTATGATATATTATTAAGGCAAACACATTATGCGTCCGGTTTTCCCGGAAGCACTCGGAAAAGCCTGAAAACTGCCGCAGCATCGATTCGTAAGGCTCGCGCTGCATAAATCTCAAAAGGTCACAATTCAAATGAAATTTTCACTCAAAAGAAAAAGTGTATTGCTCATAATCGTCGTCATGGTGCTTGTAGGTATCGCGACATTACTGTGCTTTTACAGAGGCATAAATGATATTATACGCGACCAGTACCGCCAGCAGTCGATCAGTCTCTCGCGCTCGGTCGCGCTCAATGTGAACCCTGACAACACACAGGCTGTGCGCGACGCAGTCATGGAAATATACAACAGCATACCTGAGGATCAGCGATTCAGCAGCAAAGATGCCGGAGCGCCGGGATACGATGAGTATCACGAAAGGTTTGCGGGCATCACAAAGATGGTCGAATATCAGATGCTGCTGACGCAGATTCAGAAAATACTCGAGGAGACCGAAGCCCACGATGTCTCGATCGGATGGGCGGATAAAGCATCCGGCGCATATATCTACCTCACCGACGCAACCACAGACCCGGATTTTTTCATAGAGCCCGGATCATTCAAGCATATCAGCGAGCACAATTCGAAGACTCTCGACGCTCCCGGCCTCGGCTTTGAGCCGGAAATAATCGAAGGCGACGGCATACAGCTCATTTCATCCGCCATGCCGATATACGACAAGAATTTTCACGTGACCGGATTTGCGCAGGTCGACATCGATATGGAAAACGCCATAAGTCAGATGAAGAGCTATATGCGGATCCTGGGCGGCCTGCTGGTCCTCATACTGGTCATAACTACAGCTGTTCTTATACGTCTTGTCGACCGTTCCATCGTCAGACCGATAAATATGCTTGCCGACGCCTCTGCATGCTACTGCAATCTCGGCAGCAACAGCGGCAGCGACAGCAGCATTGACAGCGAGACCAAAAGGATCAGATTCTCTGACCTCCGCATACGCACCCGCGACGAGATCGAAGGACTGGCCAATTCCATGGCTCAGATGGAGCGCGATATAGACGACTATATCGCAAGCCTTACAGAGACCCGCGTCCAGCTCAATACGACCACGGAATACGCAAAAAAAATGGACCGCATCGCGTACATCGATGCCCTTACGGGAGTACGCAACAAGCGTTCATACGGTGACGCTCTGGATGAGCTCGCAAACGACATACAGGCAGGCATCGCCAAATTCGGCATCGGCGTAGTGGACCTCAACAATCTCAAGACCTATAACGATACCTACGGCCACGAAAAGGGTGACATCGCCATCCGCACCATATGTGAGCTGATATGTGAAACATTCAAGCATTCGCCTGTGTTCAGATACGGCGGAGACGAATTCGCCATCATACTCGAGGGTCACGATCTCAGATTCATCGATGACCTGATCGCAGACCTCAAGAAAAAGACCGAGGAGCTCAAGAACGCTCCCGAGCTGGAGGAATGGCAAAAGGTTTCAGCCGCCATCGGCTACGCGGTATTCGACCCGGATATCGATACGAGCCCTGATACCGTTTTCAAGAGAGCCGATAACGCAATGTACAGAGATAAGAAGGCAATGAAGGCAGCCGCGGCCACCTCAGACTGATATGCCGATTTGAGAGACCGGATCCGCATCACTGATAGCTCCTCTGTACGGGCGCTTCGATGAGGCTATAGAATTGCACCTATTTACTTTTGCAGAAATAAATCAGCTGTTTGACAAATTCGAAGATGCCATCGAAGTATATGCTCAGACCGGAGGTATAGCCCAGTATGTCATGTTCTATCTCAATTATGATTCTGTGCATGATGCGACTGCGGATCTTTTTTTTAATAAAGACGGCAGGCTGTTTCAGGAGGCCGGAAACATGCTGATGCAGGAGCTCCGCGATGTCACAACATATGTTTCTATACTACGCGCATTATCCGCCGGCGATAAAGATTCCGGTCAGATCGCACATAAGGCGGATCTTGATCCACGCGGAATATTCTCCTACCTGAACAGGCTGATAGATCTCGGATGTGTCGCCGAAGTCAGCAACCCCCTTTCCGCGAAGAAACGGGATCGCCGTTACCGCATAACGGATGCTCTGATGCGCTTCAGCTATACATTTATCGAACCAAACGCCTCAATAATAACAGCACTCGGTCCTGATTCGATGCCTTATGCACTGGGTTAGCGATACAGCGAATATCTCGGAACCGTCTATGAGGATATAATCAGGAGCAGCTCCTACGAATACGCACTGCATGGAGTGATTCCGTTCATGCCAATGGAAACCGGAAAATGGTGGGGCAACGTAAAGGATGAATCCGGATGGCACGAAAGCGAAGTTGATGTAATCGCCTATGATAACGCAAACATCCTGATAGGTGAGTGTAAATTCAGAAATAAAGCTGTCGGCATCGGCGAGCTGAACGATCTGCGAGCCAAAGCAGCCTTCATACCGACCCGCGGCAGAAATGTCTATTACCTGCTTGCGAACAGGAGC
>JAFRGH010000206.1 GCA_017433945.1 Mogibacterium sp.
CGAGCTGAGAGCGATGCGGATAAGCGAGGCTGCTGACAAGACGTGGAAGGCAGTCGATATAGCAAGAGGACTAGACCTCTATGATCCTGAGACTGACAGGAGCTCCTACTCTGTCTTCAAAAAGGCTGACGCCCGCATGTACGAGGACAAAGAGAGAAAATAGGCAGGGATAGTCAGTGACCTGCTTGCGGATATTATTTCAAGTGAACAGGGGTACTGATCCGGAGCACGCGCAGGGCATAAAAAAACAGGCACTATGTCTGTCATAATGCCTGCCTCATGGTGGAGCGTACGAGGCTCGAACTCGTGACCTCCTGACTGCCAGTCAGACGCGCTCCCAGCTGCGCTAACGCCCCGTATCAAAAGCTGTTTTAGATTATAGCACTATGCGGCACGGACTGACAAGCCGTGAAGATGATATTTTTTTATGCATCCTATCAAACATTTCAAAACAATAACCGAACACCGCAATCTGGTGTGCAAATACTGCATGCGCATCGGCCTTGTGCGTCAGGGCCTGATGCATGATCTCAGCAAGTATTCGCCGGTCGAATTCTGGCGCGGCGCTGTGTATTACCAGGGGCACAGGAGCCCCAACGATGCGGAGCGAAGGGAGACAGGCGTATCCAAGGCGTGGCTGCACCATAAGGGCCGCAACAAGCACCATTTCGAGTACTGGATAGATTATGTGATAAACGAGGACGGATCTGTCGGCTTCGGCGGCAACAAGATGCCGAAGCGCTATGTGGCGGAAATGTTCTGCGACCGCGTAGCTGCGTGCAGGATATACCTGCGCGACAAATACACTGACGCGTCCGCGTACGACTATTTTATGCGCGCAAGGAAATGGACTATGATGCATCCCGAGACAGCGGCGGAGCTCGAGGAGATGCTGCGCATTCTGAAGGATGAAGGCGAAGATGCTGCTTTTCGCTATGTAAAGAAATGGCTGAAGGCTGACTGAAAAAAAGGGGTCTGTAATGGATATCAACAGCAGAAAATGGCGAATGATGCTCACAAGTATTCTGGGCGTGTGCATACTTTTGGCGTTCGCTGTTTTTGTCCGCGGCAATTCAGACAGGATACAGAACCAGAATGCCGAATATCTGTATGAGCTTACTATTCAGCGCGCCGAATCCATAGATTCGATGATAGATTCAAATATGGGCTTTATCAGGTCTACCTCGTATCTCTACGGAGAGACTATGAAGGGCAAAAAAGTCGATCTGGCAACGCTCAAAGAATTTGAGGAGAACTCGCCGTTTGAAGCGCTGCGCTTTGTTGATCCGGATGGTCATGACTATACCAGCGAGGGAATAAAGGCCAATCTTGAGGACGTAAACTGCTTCAAGGAAGGGATCAAGGGCCTTTCAGGTGTGGATAATATCATAAAATCCAGGGTCAACGGCGAGAGGCAGATTGTGTTCTATTCACCTGTATACAACGGCAAGCTGATTGATGGAGTCATGCTCGGAGTATACGGAGAGGAATTCATAGATAATATGATTGACTACAGGCTGTTTGGCATGGAGGGTGAAAGCTGGCTGTGCAGCAGGGACGGAATGGTCATAGGCACAACAAAAAGTACCCGGTATACAGACTATTTTGACTATCTTTCAAAAAACGGCAAGTGCAGTGAAGAGGAAGTCAATAACATACGAAAGGTGTTCTATGCCGGCGGCAGCGGATCCTTTACATACATGCTGAACGGAGAAGAGACCATGGCATATGCGGCTGCGCTTGAAAGCTCAGACTGGATACTGATCAGAAGCTTCCCGGCGTCCGCATCTGCGCAGATACTGACTAAGGCAAACAGGAACGGTGCTTTTCTCATCATGTCTATCATTATTCTTTTTGCTGTTTACGTGGTCATCATGACAATGGGATATATCAGGCAGCATGAACAGCTTGAGCTTGAACGCGTCAATGCTGAATATATCGCAAATGCTATGTCCAATCTCTTTGAAAAGGTCATAAGAGTCGATCTGACTACAGGCAAATATGATTATGTGATAGGAAGGCCGAATGACAGCGGACTCAAAACCGAAGGGGACTACAGCGAATACTGCAGCTCGCTGCTCTCACAGATTAGTGATGCAGACAATTACAGAACGGTTGCTAAGCTGATAAGGCTTGAAAATCTCAGAGACATTATGAGCATACAGGATGTCGCGATGGTCAATATAAGATCATGGATCAAAGATCACTACGAATACTATTCATATAAATACGCCGTGACAAAGAAAGAGGACGGAGTCGCGACCGAGGTATTCATAATAGCCCAGGATGTGACGAATATGATACCGGAAGAATGAGTCAATGGGGACGGTTCGTCCCCACTGACTCATGAAAAGAGCGGGTGCTGCATAAAGCAGGACCCGCTCTTCAGCTATGACGGTCAAGCATGAATGTGCATGACGTGGTATTCTGTTGATCCGGCCGTAACCGTCTGCGGTCAGCCTTCGATCATGATGGTCTTTTTCTCAGGGATCTCAGGCTGCTTTTCCTTAGGGAAGCAGAGGCAGAGAACGCCGTCTTCGAATTTGGCCTTTACGTCGGTCTCATCGATGCCGTCGCCTACATAGAAGCTTCTCTGCATAGCTCCGGAGAATCTCTCCTGACGGAGCATTTTGCCCTTTGAATCCTTTTCGTCTTCATTGACAGTCTTTGCAGCGCCGACAACCAGGTAACCGTTGTCAAGAGTCAGGCTTATCTCATCCTTCTTGAAGCCCGGAAGATCAATGTCGAGAACATAATTGCCGTCCTGCTCACGAACATCAGTCTTCATCAGACCGTTCGCGCTCTTGCTGAACACCTTGTTCTCAGCGTTTCTCATTGAAGGAAGATCAAAATTCATAAAATCATCAAAAAGATCATCGTTGAAAAGTCTTGGATAGAACATAGTATTACCTCCTGTATGTAAATATATTTTTGAACTGTTTTGTGCCGGTGACGGCCCCGGAACATCTGTCTGTATCGTTCCTCATCGTCGGCCCTGATCACCTGACAGCTATGTTATAGCACTTTTGTTAGCACTCGTCAAGCATGAGTGCTAACATTTTTTGCGATTTCACACAAACGTCACATTTGAGTCAGTGGGGACCGTCCCGGGTCTCCATGTGGATTTATGAGCGGCCTTTATGAGTGATCCGTGCTGCTGCCTGCAGAGCATCCTGGGCGTGCGGATTTTTCAAAATTGCCGCAAAAACAACGAAATATCACATTAGTATGGTATACTATTCTCCAAATGAGGTAATTTTACGCAATGATTTGCTGATTTTATCCAGGGAGGCACTATAAAATGAAACTTACATTCATCGGGGCTGCGCACGAAGTCACCGGTTCGTGTACTTTGCTTGAAGTCAACGGTAAAAACATACTGATCGACTGCGGAATGGAGCAGGGCAGAGATCTGTTTGAAAATATAGAGATACCGGTCTCTCCGGCTGAGATAGATGCGGTGGTAGCGACCCATGCGCACATCGATCATACGGGCAAGCTGCCCTTCCTTGTAGCGAACGGTTACACCGGACCTATCTATACTACTGAAGCGACAGCGCGCCTGTGTAAGATAATGCTGCTGGACTCGGCCCATATACAGGAATTTGAAGCCCAGTGGAGGAACCGCAAGGGAAGGAGAGCAGGACGGGAGGAATACGTTCCGCTTTACACAAGCGAAGACGCTCTTAAGACGATGGAGTATTTTCGTACGACAGGCTATGGCAGGGAGCTCGAGATCGCGGACGGCGTAACGATCAGTTTTACTGACGCGGGACATCTGCTCGGATCATCCAACGTGCTCTTCAGACTTAAGGAGGGCGGTGAGGAGAGGACTATACTGTTCTCGGGAGATCTCGGCAATCTCAATAAGCCGCTTATCAAAGAGCCGCAGACACCGCCTCATGCTGACTATGTAGTTTGCGAATCCACGTACGGCGACAGGCTGCATGCAGCAAGTCCTGATTACATCGGCGAGCTTACCGATGTTATTCAAAGGACCCTCGACAGGGGCGGAAATGTCGTTATCCCTGCATTTGCGGTTGGCAGAACTCAGGAACTGCTGTATTATATCAGGATAATCAAGGAAAAAGGTCTGGTCAAAGGTCATGACGGATTCAAGGTAGTGGTGGACAGCCCTCTTGCAGTGGAGGCGACCCAGATCTATAGCTCCGAGATGGATGAGTACTATGACGATGAAGCCCGCGAGCTCCTCAAAAAAGGTATCAATCCCGTGGTGTTCCCGGACCTCAAGGTATCTGTATCGAGCGATGAATCCAAGGCGATCAACGACGACAGCACCCCTAAGATAATCATTTCGGCATCCGGGATGTGCGAGGCGGGCAGGATACGCCATCATCTCAAGCACAATCTGTGGAGACCTGAATGCACTATATTATTTGTAGGATATCAGAGCCGCGAGACCGTAGGCGCAAAGCTGCTTGACGGCGAACCTATGGTCAGGCTGTTCGGCGAAGAAATACAGGTGCGTGCCGAGATTCGCAGAGTTGATTCGTTCAGCAGTCACGCTGATGAAAAGATGCTGCTCAAATGGGTGCAGGATGCCGATCCGGGCATCAGGCTCTTTGTGAACCACGGCGAGGACAAGGTGACAGAGCATTTTGCCGAGGAGGCTTCGGAGCTTATCGGCAAGCCGGCGGCAGCTCCGTACAGCGGCGAGGTATGGGATCTTATCAGCGGCGAGCTCATCCAGAAGGCTGTCATCGTGCCTGTCATCAGGAAAGAGGCCGAAGGCGGAGTCATCGAGATCAGATCCTTCGACAGCGAGGGAAAGCTTACGGGCCGCAAACCGGAGTATGCGCGCGGCGGCAAAGACGGAGAGTGGAAGACCACCGAGTCTACAGCAAAGGCGGCAAAGGCATACAGCGAGCTTTGCCGCGCCGGCAACAGGCTCATGGATTATATCGAGCACCGCCAGGGCACATCAAACAAGGAGATCATCAAACTCACGAGAGAGATCAATGAGCTCCTTCGAAAGCACGGGGCTGAGGAGGAATAGAATATGGACAACAGGCCAATCGGGTTTTTCGATTCGGGCCTCGGCGGGCTGACATCGGTCTATGAACTGCACAAACAGCTGCCGGACGAAAAAGTCATTTACTACGGAGATACCGCGAGGACTCCATACGGATCCAAATCTCCGGATACGATAAGGAGATTCGCGACACAGATAGTCGATTACCTTGTATCGAGAGATACAAAAATGATAATAATAGCCTGCAACACAGTTACGGCTCTTGCGCTTGATTCGCTCAGAGAGAGGTATCCGGATATTCCGATACTCGGTGTAATAGAGCCTACTGTAAAAAAGGTCGTAGGCGACGGATGCCGCAGGGTGGGCGTGATAGCGACCAAGGCTACCATCGGAAGCGATGTGTACGGAAGGAGCCTCAAGGAACTGGATCCTTCTATCGAGGTGAGCAGCCTTGCGTGCCCTGCAATAGTGCCGCTGGTCGAGGAAGGATTCGCGGATACCGAGATAATGGAGCTTACCGTTAAGCACTACATGGATGATTTTGTCAGAGAGAATGATTTTGACAACCTCATCCTCGGATGTACTCACTATCCTCTGGTGGCGGGCCATATCAAAAAACTCTATCCCGGAATACGCCTTTACAGCTCATCTGCAGAGGTCATCAGTGAAGCGCGCAGGATGCTCGTAGAACGGGATATGCTGTCCGACGGGTTCAGCATGAAGGACAGGTATTACGCCAGCGACCTTTCAGACAATTTTATAGCGATGACGGACCAGCTTTTTGCCGGAACGAATTTTAAAATAAAGTTTGTAAAACTTGAAGATTGATTATTGACCGTTTTTCTTGTACAATCATTTAGCTGTGCGTATTATGCGATTATATGCGCGTGATATGAATCTGCAGCGGGGAGACAATATGGAAACTGAATTCAAGTACAACCTGACCGATACTTCTATATTCGATCAGATAGTGGAGAATGCCGAAATCAACAAAATGGGTCTGGAGGCGGTTGAGACGATCAGCATGCATGCGACCTATTTTGACACGCCTGACATGGATTTCCGCCGCAAGGGCATTGCTTACAGGATAAGACAGGAGGATGAGCGCTATACCGCGACCATCAAGTGGGATGTCAATGTAAGCGAGGGGCTCCACCGCAGAGAGGAGTTCAATCTGGTCGTCAACGATGAGAGATTTGCGGAGAATCCTGACATAAAGCTGTTCATATCCAGCGATGCTTATGATGTGCTTTATGAAGCTGCCGGTGAAAAGAAGCTGATCAAGACCATAGATATGGACTATGAACGTAAGCAGATCAAGGTAGATACAGGCAAATCGATCAGCTGCATCTCACTGGATACAGGATTTATCCATCATTACGACGGCCATTCCGTGCCTATCTGCGAACTCGAGATAGAGTGGTATTACGGGGATGAGGCTGATTTTATGGCGCTTGCCGAGCTGATCAGAAACAAGTATTCTCTGGAGACCGAGGATAGATCAAAGCTCCAGAGGGCTTATCATTAAACGATAATAAACAGATATATCATTATAAAACGGAGGAAAGAATCAAAATGAAGGCTACACAGATCTCAAAGGAAAACGGAGTAGTAAAATTCAGCATCGAGTTTACACCGGAGGAATGGAGCGATGCGATCAACAAGGCATACCTCGCCAACAGGAACAAATTCTCAATCGACGGTTTCCGCAAGGGCAAGGCGCCAAGAAAGATCATCGAGAATTTTTACGGTCGTGACATATTCTGGGATGAGGCCCTCAACGGCCTGCTCGAGAACGGCTATTTCGACGCTGTAAAGGAAATGGACATCGAGGTCATTTCGCAGCCTTCGTTCGATTCGCCTGAGATCAAGAAGGACGAGCCTGTTGTTCTTACAGGAAGCGTTCAGGTATTCCCTGAGGTAGAGGTAGGAAACTACAAGTGCCTCGAGGTCGAAAAATCTGAAACAGTTATAGGCGATGAAGAGGTTCAGGCTGAGCTTGAGAGAGTACAGAAGAGTCAGGCAAGAATGGAAGCTGTTACAGACCGCAAGTCCGAGAACGGCGATACAGTCATCCTCGACTTTGAAGGCAGTGTTGACGGTGAAGCATTCGCGGGCGGCACAGCTGAGAATTTTGAATTCAAGCTCGGAAGCGGACAGTTCATCCCAGGCTTCGAGGAACAGCTCGAGGGCAAGGAGGCCGGTGAGGACGTTGAGGTAAGCGTAACATTCCCTGAGGATTATCACGCTGAGGAGCTCGCAGGCAAGGACGCGGTTTTCAAGTGCAAGATCCATGAGATCAAGAATGAGATCCTGCCTGAGATCGATGACGAGCTCGCAAGCGATGTAAGCGAATTCGAGACTCTTGACGAGTACAAGGAAGATCTTAAGAAGAAACTGCAGGATAATGCTGATCAGAGAGATCTCTCCATGATGAAGGACAGAGCGCTTGAGGCACTTTATAAGGCAAACGAGATCGAGGCTCCTGCTGTAATGATCAGAAACGAGCTCGACAATATGATCTATGACATGAATCAGAGCCTTTCTTCACAGGGTGTAAGCCTGCAGCAGTACGCTGAGTGGACAGGCAAGACGATGGATGAGATCAGAGAGGACGCAAAGCCTGATGCTGAGAAGAGAGTCAAGACAAGGATACTGCTTAAGAACGTCATCAGAATGGAAGGCATTGAGGCTTCTGAGGAAGAGGTAGAAAAGCTCATGACAGA
>JAFRGH010000207.1 GCA_017433945.1 Mogibacterium sp.
GGTAAATCAACACTGATGAATACCGTGCTGGGTGAAAAGATTGCTATCACGTCCAGCAAACCTCAGACCACGCTGAACCGCATCACGGGGATTTACACGGATCAGGAGTACGACAGCGGAAACGGCCTTCAGATGGTTTTTCTTGATACACCGGGTATACACAAGCCTCACAACAAGCTGGGCACCGCAATCAATGAGACTGCCGTCAATACCCTCGGCGGGGTTGACGTCATCCTGCTTTTGATAGACGGAACTCGAGAATTCGGCAGAGGTGACGAAGGCGTGCTTGAACTGCTTAAGGATGTGGATACGCCCAAGATACTTGCGATAAACAAGATGGATCTGATGGGCCCTGAGGAGTATCTCGCGCTGTATAACAGATACGATGAGACCGGACTCTTTGACGACATATACGGAGTTTCAGCTCTCAAGGGCGATAATGTCGATATGCTCAGGGACAGGCTGGCAGGCTACATGAGCGAGGGTCCTATGTACTATCCTGAGGATATAGCGACCGATCATCCTGAGAGATTCATCGTCAGCGAGATAATAAGGGAAAAGCTCATGAATTATCTTGAGGACGAGGTCCCTCACGGGGTGTTTGTCGAAATAGAATCATTCGAGGAGGGCGCCAGGCTGACTGAGATAAGCGCGGTGATTTACTGCGAGAAGAGGTCCCACAAGTCCATTATTATCGGAAAAGGCGGCAGCAAGCTCAAGGGAATAGGCAAGGCTGCCCGAAAGGATATAGAAGAGCTGCTTGGCTGTAAGGTCTACCTCAGCCTCTGGGTCAAGGTCAAGGAAAACTGGAGAGATTCAGAGCGGACCATAAGGCGCTGGGGATATAAGGACGAGTAATGCTGGTTTCAACAGACGGGATAGTGCTCAAACAGCGTAAGATCGCTAATAACAGGCGCATGATCGTGATCTTTTCGAAGCAGTACGGAAAAATTTCTGCCGGCACGTCCATAAATGAAAAGAGCCGCACCAAGGCGGCTCTCGCATTGAGACCGTTCACCTACGCAGAGTACGACCTTTTCAGGGGACGCGAGACATACAGCATCAATTCCGCGTCGGTGCGCACCAGCTATTTTTCAATAGGCGAAGAAATAGAGCGGTTCGAAACGGCGTCTGTGCTGATCAATTATCTTGACAGCATACTGCAGGAAGGCGAAGCGATGCCGGGTCTGTTTGATCTTGCCCTCGAATGCCTTGAGACTATCTCTGGGGCAAAGGGCAGCTGCGAGACTGTGCTGTATGCTTTTATAGTAAAATCTCTGAGGATGCTGGGCGTTATGCCTGAACTCGGTGCCTGTGTAGGCTGCGGCAGGGGGCTCGGTGAACTCGGAACGGAGCATCCGATGTTTTCCGTTACGTCAGGTGGAATAATATGCGCCAAATGCGCCGCAGGCGAGAAAACAGAGGGCAATGCATTGATTTACAGACCGGCCTTCGATATAATTGAAGTGTTTAGATTTTTCCTTAGCAGACCGCTTGGCAGTTTTGCAAAAGTGAGTCTTAAGGGCAGGGTGGCTGAAACTGTCAGGAACATTATTTCTGATTATATCAGCCGTTATCTGGGTTCTGATGTTCTCAGAAATTCAATCAGACTGGAGGTATGAAACATGGAAATCAATCTTGAAAAGATCGAACTCGTAAAGGACAGAACAGGAGCAAGTTATGCAGAGGCAAAAGAGGCTCTTGAGGCTGCAGAGGGCAGCGTTGTCGACGCGATCATCGCTCTCGAGGAAAAGATGAATAAGAGCAGTGAGTCTGCCAACGGAACAGGCATTATGGACAATCCGGTGATCGCAAAGATGAAGGAGATTGTTGAAAAGGGCAATGTCAGCAGGATCCTTATTACAAAGGATGATAAAGACATCGTCAATTTTCCTGTTACTGCTGGCGTCGTAGGTGCTGTACTCGTTCCATGGGGAGCTATACTCGGAATAGTAGCTGCTCTCGGTACCGGATGCCGTATAGATTTTGTAGATGAAAACGGCGAGGTCTTTGACCTTGACGGCAAGGTCATCGGTGTTTATGACAAGGCTAAGGGCCTTGTGAGAAAGGGTATGGACAAGGCTCAGGAAACTCTGGTAAAGGCCGGTGTCGACAGCGAAAAGGTCGAAAAAGTCGGAGCTCAGATAGAGGATATCGCATATAAGACAAGTGATAAGATCAATGAGCTTGGTGAAAAGGGCGCAGACAAGGTCAGCAAGGCCTGGGAAAACTTCGATGGAAGTGCTGCTCTTGACGAGATCAAGGGCGCGATCGCAAGCGGCGCGGCCAAGCTGTCGGAGATGTGGGATAAGTTTGAAAAGAGTGTAAGTGAAGAGAGCGCTGAGGCTGAAGCAGAAAAGCCTGAGGCAGAGGATAAGGCCCCGGCTGCTCCAGAGGCTGCAGCTGCTGAAGAGGCGGCGCCAGCAGATACGGCTGAAGAAATGCCTGCGGCTGACGCGGAGGCTGCCGCTGAGGAAGAAAAGAAAGACGAGGAGAAATAATTAATGGCGATTGATAAGACCGGCATGCCGGATACAGACAGAAGCGTGACCATGGAGAAGCTGATAGCTCTCTGCAAGAACAGAGGCTTTATCTTCCCGGGGTCGGAGATTTACGGAGGACTTGCCAATACATGGGATTACGGCCCTCTCGGTGTTGAACTCAAGAACAATATCAAGGACGCGTGGAGAAGCAAATTCGTCAGAGAATCGAAGCTCAATGTCGGACTTGACGCCGCTATACTGATGAACCCTCAGGTCTGGGTCGCGTCGGGTCACGTCGGAGGCTTCAGTGATCCGCTGATCGACTGCAGAGCCTGCAAGACCAGGTACAGAGCGGACAAGCTGATCGAGGATTATTTTAAGGAGAACGAGCCTGACAAAGAGGTCATCGTAGACGGCTGGAGCAATGCCGAGATGGAGGAATTCATCAGAGATAAGGGCATCAAGTGCCCTGAGTGCGGCAAGTCGGATTTTACCGGGATCAGACAGTTCAATCTGATGTTCAAGACTTTTCAGGGTGTAACTGAGGATTCAAAGGCCGAGATATATATGAGGCCTGAGACAGCACAGGGAATCTTCGTGAATTTCAAAAGCGTTCAGAGA
>JAFRGH010000208.1 GCA_017433945.1 Mogibacterium sp.
GACATCTTGTAGTCGAGCAGATTGTTGTTTAAAGGTCTGCCTGTCTTCTCGTCCCACATCAGCTTTTCGGAAAGAGCATAGCCTATTCCCATGCTCATGCCGCCGTGGACCTGGCCCTCCGCCAGCATCGGATTGATGACCTGGCCGCAGTCATGGACATTGACTATATTGAGAAGCCTTACCCGGCACATAGGTATATCCACCTCGACCTCCGCGAAACAGCATCCGAACGAGTAAGCGTTCGACTTGATCTGATAGGTGGATTCAGCTGTCAGATGCTGAGATCCGTCAGTCGTATAGAGCTTTTCGAGAGCCAGTTCACCGAGGGTCATGAGCTCACGGCCGTCCGTTGTCCTTACGATGACGCCGTCTTCTATATCGAGATTATAGACAGGCATGCGTGTGAACTGATGCGCGGCCTCGAGTATCCTGTCCCTCAGAAGCAGAGCCGTCTGCCTGACTGAGAAGCCGAGGGTATATGTGCCTCTCGACGCGTACACGCCCGTGCCGAACGGCGTGATATCCGTATCATGGCACGAAACAGGATGGACCATCGAAAGCGGCATGCCTATGGTATCGGCTATCATCTGGGCCGCTACGGTATCCGCTCCCTGCCCTATCTCCGTCTCGCCGAGCTGGAACTGAACGGATCCGTCCTGGTTCATGACAATACGGCATGAGGAGGTCTCAAGAGCGATAGGATAGACAGCCGTGTTGTACCAGAATGTCGACACAGCTATTCCTCGCCTGATATCACCGGTCTGATTCTTGTATTTCTCTACCTTATTATAATAGTCTATGATCTCCGCGCCCTTGTCGAAGCACTGGTTGAAGGTATCGCTGTAGAGCTCGTTTTTGGAGAAGGCGTGATAGAAGCCGACAGGCATCAGATATTTGCGCCTGAACTCGAGAGGATCTATGCCCATCGCTCTTGCGCAGTCCTCAGCATGGCATTCCATAGCGTAGCTCGCCTGAGGCATCCCGTAGCCTCTCATGGCCCCCGCCACTGAGCGGTTCGTGTACACCGTCCAGGTCTCTCCGTCTATATTGTCACATGGATAGAGCTGCGGAAATGCGTTCAGTCCCTTGGCTGCTATCGCGTGTCCGTGCGAGCTGTACGCGCCGTTGTTGCACCATGCCTTGAAGGTCCTCGCGGCAAAGCTGCCGTCCGGCCTCATCCATGATGTGATGTGGTAACGGATAGCATGTCTGATACGGTTGCATACAAAGGTCTCCTCTCTCGATACATCGAGCTTGACCAGTCTGCCGCCGAGCTTTATGCTGATCCACGCGGTCAGAGGCTCGTAGAGCACGTCCTGCTTGTTGCCGAAGCCTCCGCCTACATAAGGCTTGATCACTCTGAATCTGCCCCAGTCCATTCCCGTCGCCTGTCCGACCACGCGGCGGACGATATGAGGTATCTGGGTCGACGTTACGATGACAGTCCTGTCACCCTCTCCGTACGCGTAGCAGATAAAATTCTCTATATGGCAGTGCTGAACAGGCTGCGTCTCATACCAACCCTCCACCTTTGTAAGTCCGGGCTCTTTTATCGCTTCCTCGACGCTGCCCATATGTATCTCTGTATGAGCGAGTATATTATTAGGGTATTTTTCATGCAGCTGAGGCGCTCCTTCCTTCATCGCCTCCTGCGCATCGAGAACGAAAGGAAGCTCCTCGTATTCCACGCTCTTTTCGAGTATCCTGAGGGCCTGCGAAGCTGCTACCTCGTCCTCCGCGACCACGGCTCCGATGTCGTCACCGTAGAACAGCGGTCTGTCGGTCAGGATCAGGCGGTCTGCTATATCCTGATGCGAAGGATCTGTCGACCACGGGTGTCCCGCCGTCGGGAAATAGTGTTTCTCCTCAAGATCGAAGCATGTAAAAATACGAACTACGCCCGGTATCTTCTTGGCTTCGCTCGTGTCGATCTTTTTCACTATTCCGTTTGCCACCTGTGAATGCAGAACCCTTATCACCAGAGCGCCCTTATCACACATATCATCAGTATATTTCGTGCGCCCTGTCGCCTTATCATAGGCATCCAGTCTGGTAACCGCCTGTCCTATGTATTTTTTGGACATGCCATTCCTCCCATAATATTCTTAATAAAAATTTGACCTGGTTAACTTTTTGCTTATTATAAAAAACAACTTTACTTATTTGATATTTTAACATATATTGATACGTTATTATATACTTGTATTTTTAAAATTTCCGTATATTATTTGAATGAGAGAGACCAATCATTCGGTCTGCAAACGGTGAGTCAATGGGGACGGC
>JAFRGH010000209.1 GCA_017433945.1 Mogibacterium sp.
AGCTCCAGGCATGATCCGCATGTCGAAGCCATCGACGAGGAACCGTTGGATGAGAGTACCTCGGAGACGACTCTGATAGCGTATGGGAATTCCTCTTCATCAGGCAGTACAGGCAACAGAGCTCTCTCAGCAAGAGCGCCGTGTCAGATTTCTCTTCTGCCAGGTGATCTGCTCGGCTTAGCCTCGCCTGTGCAGTAACCAGGGAAATTATACTGATGCATATATCTCTTGCGTGTCTGGTCCGCATCGATACCGTCGAGGTACTGTGCCTCGCTCAGAGGAGCCAGTGTGCAGACAGACAAGACCTGAGTCTGTCCTCTCTTGAAGAGTCCGGATCCGTGAGTCCTCGGAAGCAGTCCTGTCTCGCTCCAGAGAGGTCTGATCTCTGTTACGGCTCTGTTGTCAGGACGGACGCCTTCCTCGAGGATGCGGCGTCTTACCTCTTCCTTTTTGATATTGTACAGGACCTCGTCTACCTCGGACATTCTGTCCTCGAACTCCTCCGCGAAATGCTCCTTGGCGTCAGCAGCGACGGCATCCATGTTTGTTATCCTCTCCTGCTTGTCAACAGTATAGATCGCGTCTACCATCTTCCGGGTCGCGTACTCTCTGACAGCCTTGTCGACATCCTCGCCGGCCTTGAATACGACGTATTCCTGCTTTTCTTTGCCGACCTCTTTGACGATCTCCTTGAAGAATCTGCAGAGGTTCTTGATCTCCTCATGACCGAAGAGTATGGCTTCGAGCATCTCGTCCTCAGGGACTTCCTTAGCTCCCGCCTCTACCATCATGATGGCTTCCTCTGTTCCGCATACTGTCAGGTTGATATCGGAAACCTGTCTCTGTTCAAAATCAGGGTTGATGACGAATTCTCCGTCAACTCTTCCTACTACGACGCCTGCTGTAGGGCCGTCCCAAGGGATATCCGATGTAGCGATAGCCACGGATGTTCCCAGCAGAGCAGCGACCTCAGGCTGACAGTCATAATCTACGGACATAGCTGTAGCAGTTACGACTACATCATTTCTGTATCCCTTCGGGAAAAGAGGTCTCAGCGGTCTGTCGATCAGTCTCGATACGAGAGTGGCCTTGTCGCTCGGACGCCCCTCTCTCTTGATGTAACCGCCTGGGATCTTGCCGACTGCATACATTTTTTCTTCAAAATTGCATGTCAGAGGGAAAAAGTCCACATCCTGCTTAGGCTCTTTGCTTGCGCAAACGGTGCAGTTTACGACAGTGTCGCCGTATCTGACCATTACCTGGCCGTTAGCCTGCTCGCAGACCTTGCCGATCTCGAACTGCAGCAGCCTGCCGCCGAGAGCTGTCTTGAATGTTCTGTAATCTTCAAATCTACCCATTATTATTAACAACTCCTTCCTGTTAATGTATTTCTTTCTTCACTCTTCACATCTATGGGCATTAACGTAATTATACAGCAAAGCGGGAGGCATCAGGTCTCCCGCTTTATTGTCATATTTGTTTCAGACTATTTTCTCAGGCCGAGACGAGCGATCAGGCTTCTGTATCTCTCGATGTCAGTCTCTCTCAGATATTTGAGGAGGCTTCTTCTCTGACCTACCATCTTGAGCAGACCTCTTCTGGAGTGGAAATCCTTGTGGTGCTCTTTGAGGTGCTCGTTCAGATCGTTGATCCTGTAAGTGAGGATAGCAACCTGTACCTCAGGGGAACCTGTATCTCCCTCTTTGACAGCGTACTCTTTGATGATCTCAGTCTTCTTCTCTTTTGTAAGCATTTTTATGATTCTCCTTTCTTTTCGTCCACACCGGCTGCGGGACCGCTGGAGTTTCGCATCTCTGCGGCCGGAGTACAACAAATATGAATAATTAATGTCGCAGATTTCGCTGCAACGCTCGTATATTAACACGAAAGAACGTCAATGTCTATCATTTTTACGCTTTTTCTGTGTTTTCTCTGTGAAATCTCTTCGCGTCCTCGCAGTCGCTCGCTATCTGCGCAAAAAGCTCCTCTTTGCTGCCGAATTTTCGCTCGCTGCGCGCGAAATGGTCGAAAAACACGGTAACGCCGCTGCCGTACACTTCTCTGTCAAAATCGAAGATGAACGTCTCTATCCTCTTTGGAGCAGCGTCGCCGGAATCGTTCACGGTCGGATTGATGCCTATATTCGAGATGCTTTCGTATACCTCTCCATCTATCTCTATACGGCTGAACTATACTCCGTTCGGCGGCAGCATCTGTCTCGCGGGCGCCGGAATGTTCACGGTCGGGATCCCCATCTTAGAACCCAGCTTTTTTCCGTGGATGACTTTTCCGTCAAACGAGTAGGGCCTGCCGAGATATCTCGCAGTCATCTCCATATCGCCTGCCGCTATCCTTTCTCTTATAAGCGTCGAGCTCACGGTGACGCCGTCAACACTGACCTCATCGTGGATCTTCGCGTCTATGCCCGCCTCTTCACACTGCTTGATCAGCAGAGGCGGCTTGCCCTCAGCCCTGGCGCCATATGTATAATTGAATCCCACGCTCACATAGGCCGCGTTCAGTCTTCCGAGTATTATATCCTCAAAAAAAGCCTGAGCGCTCATGGTCATTATGGATTCATCAAAAGGCACATTGACCAGGATATCGAATCCCATCTCCCTGACCAGCTGCACCTTTTCATCCTCGGTGCAGATCAGCTTGACAGCATCAGGATCATCGTCAGATCTCCGCAGTATATAGTTAAAGGGATGATTGGAGAACGTAAAGCAGAGCGATAAAAGGCCCCTCTCCTTAGCCTTCCTTACCGCATCCTCCATAACGGCCCGATGCCCGATATGCAGCCCGTCAAAATTGCCGAGTGAGGCAGCCGTCTTCACCGTACCGCCGCCCGCAGATCTGCTGATATCCAGTTTGTCAAGTGACTGAACCATCTTCAGACATAGAGACCTGCTGTGAATCAATGGAGACTCGTCCCTCACTGTCTCAC
>JAFRGH010000210.1 GCA_017433945.1 Mogibacterium sp.
AAAAAAGAAAAAAGCCTTGATTTTCAAGGCTTTGTCGTGATAGCGCATTGGGGAATCGAACCCCAGATTCCGCCGTGAGAGGGCGACGTCTTAACCTCTTGACCAATGCGCCACATTTTCATGCGCAAGATGTATTATAGCCGAAAGAGACCCCTTTGTCTACACCTTGCGCAGAATTTTTTCAGATTTTTAATAGTTTTTTTAATAAGCTTCGTTATTTACGCCGACTGCTCAGATGATATCCTTGCGTCTGCTTTCGATGTCTGCGCTGAGTTCTCCACCGAACGCGGCAGCCTTGACACCTTCCGCACTGGTCTCCTCGTTTACGCACGGATCAGCGGCCGGTGCAGGCGCCGGCTTAGCGCTTTTGTCTATAGCTGTCGCGTCGCCTATTCCCAGTGATTCGGATACCAGACCGAGTGTAGAAACGATGCCCGCGATATCTGATGGCATATATATCTTGGTAGCTCTGCCGTCCGCAACGTCTCTCAGCGCCTCGAGTCCTTTGAGTTTGAGCACGCTCTCGTCGATATGCGCTTCTCTGAGCTGTTCAAGGCCCTGAGCCTGTGCTTCGTAGATCAGCCTTATGGACTCGGCTTCACCCTGAGCAAGCGCGATCTTCGCTTCCTTTTCGGCCTCAGCAGCAAGGACCTTGGCCTTTTTGTCACCCTCAGCTCTCGATACTACGGATTCCTGATGTGCCTGAGCCTCGAGCACGGTCTGGCGTCTCTCACGCTCAGCTCTCATCTGCTTGGTCATTACCTCTTCGATTGCCGGAGGCGGATCGATGTTTTTGAGTTCGACTCTGTTGACCTTGATGCCCCACGGGTCCGTTGCCTCGTCCAGTATAGCCTCCATCTGAGCGTTGATGTTCTCACGGCTCGAAAGAGTCGTATCGAGCTCCATGCCGCCGATTATGCTCCTCAAGGTCGTTGCCGAAAGGTTCTGCAGTCCGGCGATAGGATTTTCCACACCGTATGTATATTTTTGCGGGTCGAATACCTTGGAGAAAACGACCGAGTCGACCTTTACGGAAACATTATCCTTGGTGATGACAGGCTGCGGCGGGAAATCGAAGACCTGCTCTTTGAGCGAGATCTTGTTGACCACCTGATCGATCAGAGGGATCTTGACATGCAGGCCCGCGTACCATACGGTATTGAATTTGCCGAGTCTCTCGATAATGTACGCATGCTCCTGCGGAACTACTCTGATATTTCTGATAAGAACGAAGATTACCAGGATTATCAGTATTACAGGAATGATATGGCCCATAGTGACCTTCCTTTCTCCCGGCCCACCGCCGGGGATCTTAAATAAACTGCTTCTTCTGCAAATGCAAGCAGAAAAGTCTCTGTTAATCTCTTAATGTTAATCTCTTAACAAGATCAGCATAGCACTGCTGAGAGAAAAAGTACAGCGGATTTCGCGACTATTCGTGATAAGCGATAGCCGCCTTGACGGCTCTGTGCCATCCGGCAAGCTTTTCCTTCCTCTCCTTCTCGCCGAGTGATGGGCGGAATGTCTTCGCTATCTTTTTACTTGCCACGATATCCGCAAGTCCGTCGTAGTATCCGACAGCCAGCCCCGCGAGATATGCAGCGCCGAGAGAAGTCGATTCTATCGACTCATATCTGACTATTTCCACATCCGAGAGATCCGCCTGGAACTGCATCAGCAGATCGTTTAGCGCAGCTCCGCCGTCGACCTTGAGCGAAGAAATCTGCCTGCCGGTATCCGCTTCCATCGCCGAAAGAAGATCCTCATTCTGATACGCAAGCGACTGCAGCGTCGCTCTCACGATGTGTTCACGCGTAGTTCCCCTGGTGATCCCGAACATAGCTCCTCTTGCATCAGGATCCCAGTAAGGCGCTCCGAGTCCCGCGAACGCAGGAACAACGTATACGCCCGCGGTATCATCTACAGATGCCGCTATCGACTCCGATTCCGCAGCATCCCTGAAGAATTTCATCTGATCTCTGAGCCACTGGACTGCAGCGCCGCATACGAAGACCGAACCCTCGAGAGCGTAATTCACTTTGCCATTGAGTCCCCAGGCGATGGTCGTTAGCAGCCCGTTCTTTGACGCTACAGGCTTTTCTCCTGTGTTCAACAGCAGGAAGTTGCCCGTACCGTATGTGCTCTTGACATCTCCGTCGCTGAAACAGGCTTCGCCGAACAATGCGGCCTGCTGATCCCCGGCAGAGCCTGTGATAGGTATCGGTCCGCCGAAGAGCTCCTGTATGGTATCGCCGTAGTGAGCTGAGCATTCGACAGGCTCAGGCAGCATGCACATCGGAATGTCGAGCAGACCGCACAGCTCCTCATCCCATTTCAGCGTATTTATGTCGAAGAGCATGGTCCTGCAGGCGTTCGAATAATCGGAGACATGGATCCTGCCGCCGGTCATTCGCCAGATCAGCCAGCATTCTATCGTGCCGAAGAGCAGCTCGCCCTTGCGCGCGCGTTCTCTCGTGCCCGGCACGTTGTCGAGTATCCATGCCAGCTTGGTTCCGCTGAAATAAGGATCGGCCAGGAGTCCTGTCTTCGATCTGATCATGTCCTCGTGCGGTTTGAGCCTTGCGGCATAGTCCGCTGTACGTCTGCACTGCCACACTATAGCGTTGTAGACAGGCTCTCCGGTCTCCTTATCCCATACGACTGTCGTTTCTCTCTGATTGGTTATTCCTATAGCCGCTATATTCTTGTATGTGAGCCCTGCGTTCAGAAGGGCCTCCTGAGCGGTTCCCATCTGTGTCGCCCATATCTCCATAGGATCATGCTCGACCCATCCTTCCTTCGGAAAAATCTGCGTGAACTCCTTTTGGGCAACAGAAATGATGTTTCCGAGCTTATCGTAAATGATAGTCCTTGAACTTGTCGTGCCCTGATCCAGAGCCATGATGTACTGTTTCATTATACGAAATCCTCCTTTGCTATACGAACAGCGACATGATGCCGTTGCTTATATCTATCCCGCGCTCGGTCAGCCGAAGGCCCTGCTCATTGATGACAAGCAGTCCGCCCTCCGCATAGTCCTGCGCCTCACGCAGCGCGTCCTGATATATTTCCCAGAACCGTTCTTTATTGCTTTGCTCTCTATTGCTATTGCTTTGTTCTCTGCCTTCGGTACTGCTGCAGCTTTCATAGGCGGACACTGCTTCGCTGTAAGTGATGCCCTCTCTCCTCCTGAGTCCTGTGAACACAGCCTCGCTTATGTTGTCAAACGCGGAATTGGTATGTGACTCATCCGCCCGCGGCCAATATGGCGACGGATACTTTGTACCAGTATCAGCATCAATACCGGCGTCCGCAGTCTTGTGCCTCTCCGCGCCGGTTCTGTCATTCAGATACTCATCCATATCTGCAGTATTGCGGTATCTGACGCCGTTCACAAAACCGCTCGCGCCGAGTCCTGCTCCGATGTAGTCAGACATATCCCAGTACATGGAATTATGGCGGGACCTGAACGGCGAGCGATCATTCACGGACTTTTCGCCGTCTCCGTAGCTGTACGCGAAGCCTCTCCCCCTGCCGTCCGGCATTTTCGCGAAATTGCTTATCTCGTAGTGCTCATAACCGGCATCCCGCAGCAGAGCGCATATCCTGTGATATGTGTCCCGATCCTCTTCATCAGGCACTTCGCGTATCTCCCCGCTCTCAGCCATGCGGTAAAAAGGAGTATTCTCTTCAAGCTGCAGGCTGTAGCACGAAATATGCTCCGGTCCGAGCGCGATAATCTCCTCTGCGTCGCGAAGCGCATCGGCCCCTGTCTCTCCCGGCACGGAGAATATGAGGTCGAGATTGATGTTATCAAAGCCCGCCTCTCTTGCGAGCCTCACATCCCTTATGACATCAGCCGCAGTGTGTATACGCCCGAGAAATCTCAGCCTCTCGTCATTCATGGACTGCACGCCCATTGACAGGCGGTTGAAGCCCATCTTCCTGTATGCCTTCAGCTTTTCAAGTATCACATATTCATCCGATAGGTCAGCTGCAGGAGCATTCGTTCCGAGCGTTCCCGGATTGGCCTCGATAGTGATCTCGGCGTCTGCCGCAAGCTCAAAGCTGTCACGAACAGTCTCCATGACCTTTGCAAGCAGCTCAGTCTCCATCACCGACGGCGTCCCGCCGCCAAAATACACAGTCTCGATCCCGGGCTTAAGCTCCATTGAATCATCGGCCGTCTTCTTTGACTCGCGCATCGACTCGCCGGCCGTTCTGATTTCTCTGCAGAGGGCTTCGGTATATGCCGCGCGGGTCTCATAATCCGACGCAAACGAAAGGAAAGCGCAGTAATTGCACTTCCTTACGCAAAACGGTATATGTATATACAGTCCTGTCCTGTTGTTCATCTGCTATATGTTTTTCTGCCGGCTATTTGCCGTCGTCGAGCTTGAGCACCTCGGTGAATGCCTCCTGCGGCACTGTGACAGTACCGAACTGGCGCATCCTCTTCTTTCCTGCCTTTTGCTTTTCGAGCAGCTTCTTCTTACGCGATACGTCGCCGCCGTAGCACTTGGCCAGCACGTCCTTGCGGTATGCGCGAACGGTTTCTCTCGCGATTATCTTTTGCCCTATCGCTGCCTGGATCGGCACCTCGAACTGGTGTCTCGGGATTATATCCTTGAGCTTTTCGCATATGCCCCTGCCCTTTGCCATCGCTTCCTCTTCAGGCACGATGGTGCTGAGCGCGTCGATGAGCTCGCGGTTGAGCAGTATGTCGAGCTTGACAAGCTTCGCAGGCTGATACCTGAGGAACTCATAGTCGAGCGACGCATAGCCGCGTGTCCGTGATTTCAGCGCATCAAAGAAATCATATATGACCTCGTTCAGAGGCATCTCGTAATGCAGCTGCACTCTCGTCTTGGTCAGATATTCCATATGGACCATGTTGCCGCGCCTGTTCTGGCAGAGCGACATGATGCTGCCGACATATTCGTTCGGCGTCATGATGTCGGCCTTGACTATAGGCTCCTCTATGTGGGCTATATCCACCGGATTAGGCAGATTTGACGGATTCTGTATGTCGAGTACAGTTCCGTCCTTCATTATCACCTTGTAAACTACCGAAGGAAGGGTCGTTATCACATCAAGGTCGAAGTCCCTCGCGAGCCTCTCCGTTATCACATCCATGTGCAGCAGTCCGAGGAAGCCGCAGCGGAAGCCGTAGCCGAGCGCTGCTGAGTTTTCCGGTTCAAAGTTGAACGCGGCGTCGTTGACCTGCAGCTTTTCGAGCGCATCCTTTACGTTCTCGTATTTTTCACCCTCTGCAGGGAAAATGCCGCAGTATACCATGGACTGGGCTTTTTTGTAGCCCTTGAGCGGCGCATCTGTCGGAGCCTCGGCAAGTGTGATGGTATCACCTACGCGTGCGTCTGCGACCTGCTTGATGCTGCCGCAGATATAGCCTACCTCGCCTGCCTTGAGTTCGTCCGCAGGCAGGGTCCTCGGTATACAGTAGCCTACTTCGGTGACCTCATACTGCTTGCCCGTATTCATCATTTTGATGATATCGCCTTTTTTGACCCGGCCGTCGAATACTCTTGTATAAATTATGACGCCCTTGTAGCTGTCGTAGTATGAGTCGAATATGAGAGCCTTGAGGCGTCCGTCCGGATCGCCCTGCGGAGGCGGTATGACCTCTACGAGCTTTTCGAGCATCTCATCTATTCCCATCCCTGTCTTGGCTGAGATCTCAGGCGCCTCGGAAGCATCGAGTCCTATGATATCCTCTATCTCAGCTCTCGCGTCGTCAGGTCTGGCCGAATCGAGATCCATCTTGTTGAGTACAGGCAATATTTCGAGATCCTCATCGAGCGCAAGATAGACGTTGCCCAAGGTCTGAGCCTCGACGCCCTGCGTCGCGTCCACTACAAGCACCGCCCCGTCACACGCCGCGAGCGATCTCGATACCTCATAGTTAAAATCCACATGGCCCGGGGTGTCGATCAGATTGAGTATATAGGTCTGACCGTCCTTTGCCTTGTATTCAAGTCTTGTTGTCTGAAGCTTTATGGTTATGCCGCGCTCACGCTCGATATCCATGTTATCGAGATACTGTTCCTTCATGTCACGCTTGTCGACAAGCCCCGTCTTTTCAATAAGACGGTCTGCCAGTGTCGATTTGCCGTGATCTATGTGCGCTATGATGCTGAAATTTCTGATATTGTCAAGATAGCTCATTATTTCCTCTTTCATAAGCAGGGACCACTAAATGAGGAGCTGTCAGTTCCCGCATATTACTGTCTTCCTGCAGTGTTTTATGTGATGGTTAAAAACATCGTTATCCTGGTTATTGTATCTTTTATTGAGCCGGTGAGTCAATGGGGACGAGTCAATGGGGACGGTTCTTTTTGACTCATCGGGCAAAACAAAACAGCCGGGAGACACTCCGGCTGCTCACGTATTTAACTTATACGCATGTGGGGACGGGTGAGAATTACTTCGCGATCGCGTTGAGCTTCTTCTCGAATCTGCCTATCTTCCTTGAAACAGTGTTCTTGTGGAATGTGCCCTTTGCAGCTGCCTGCATGAGCTTCTTCTCAGCGTGCTTGAAAGCCTTCTGAGCTTCCTCAACATTGCCTGCCTCAACCGCTGCCAGGAATGCCTTCTCAGCTTCCTTAACGTGGTTCTTGACTCTGATG
>JAFRGH010000211.1 GCA_017433945.1 Mogibacterium sp.
TACCAATTTTCCTTTTTTAACCGGGATTCTCGACCTTATCCCGATTGCGGCCGGAGCCGCGTTTAGATTTTGATCAGAATTTATGGCGGTAATTATTCTGTTGTAATTAACCTCCTTTTCTCTGTCTCAAAATATATCAATACGCATACCGTCAAATGCGTTGATACCGTCGTCATGAATGATGTCATTCATCATTCTCTTCTGAATAGTAGGGAAGCGGATCGAATTCTTTGGGATCTGTTCCCATCAGCTCGTCACAGGCTTTCATCGATGCCGAGAGCTCTTCCTGCTTCTTTTGCAGCTTTTCTTTGCTCTCTTTAAGCGCGACATCGAATTCCATGTCCTTGTTGAACACAGCCCTGATTTCGGGAATACTCATTCCCATCTTCCGCAGTACTCTGATTCGTTTTATCTGACTGATGTCGTCCGCTGTGTATTCTCTGTAACGATTTTTGAGCTGCTCGGGAGCAAGAAGGCCTTCGCGGATGTAGAAACGAATTGTTTCTCTGTCGATGCCAACAAGCTCTTCAACCTTCTTGATCATCATAACTGTGTACCTTCGCCTACCCTTCATCAAACTTTTTACGCTGTGTAGCGACTACACAGCAATAATTCAGGGCGTTATTGCGGTAGTGTTTATACCACTAAGGCTTGCCAATCAACTTCAAAGCATTGAAAAAGCAGGCTTTGAAGCCCGCTACCGATCTGCCCGTTTTTATGGACAGCGTACAGAGCCTGATTAATGTATAATCAGAAATAAGAGTTTCTCTTCGCATCGCCTATATCATCTGCTTTTTGCGCGAATATCCCGGATATCAGGAGGTAAATTATTATGAAAAAAAGAATCCTGGCTGTTTTTACATCATTTTGTCTGCTGTTCGTCAGCTGCTGGTCATACTCATGCAGCGATGCTCTGGCAAAGAGCGCGCCGAAGCTCTGCTCAAAGAGCTTCATGCTCGTCGCCGGCGGCAAGCAGACGGTCAAGTTGACCGGAGGCAAGGGCAGCTGGTCGATCGCTGATGAGAGTGTTGCAAAAATAAGCTCGTCAGGCTCTGACAGCGCCGTAGTCGTCCCGGTCAAGGCCGGCAAAACGACTCTCAGCTGCTCTGTTGGAAGCAGGACTCTCAGCTGTTCTGTCAATGTGCTTAATAACGAGGTAGGAAGTCCGAAAGACATGTTCGGACCTGATGATCCTGGAATCTATATGTTCACCGGCATGGTTATGGAAATGGATTACGTCGACAAATCGACTGCTGCAAATCCGGGCATTTCGATTGCTATGGATGACGATGACGAGGAGTACGACTTCGAAGAAGACGAATACGAAGATGATGACGATGAAGCCGGCAGCGCTGATGAGCCAATCAAAGCTGTAGGTCATGATCCAAACTATTTCTCATGCAGCGAAAAGAACGGCGTGACACGCTTCAAGGCTCTGCACGCCGGCAAGACTTCAATAGAAATCGTATACGTATCCGGACGCGAGCAGTCCTACCCGGTCGTTATAATCAATCCTCTGCGCGGAAAGACCAAGGTCAAAAACACCACGGCCAATTACCGCAAATGGCGTAACAAATGGATCAAGGACTACATGTCGCCTGACACAACTACATGGGAACTGATCGAGGGAATCGGATATCTCGGCAATTCGGGTACTTACAAGCTTACAAAAAAGAAGCCGACGCCTCAGCTGTTCTGGTATAAGGGCATAGGCACCTGCGCATCCGGCGCCAGATTGTTCACTGATTTCCTCAAAACCGTGGGCGTCTATTCGAGAGTTCACTCAGCAAAATACGACTGGGGCGGTGAGGACATTTTTGAATACAATATCATGTACGGCTCTGACCACAAGAATGCGCAGATTAAGCTCGGCGGCAAGAAATATACCATCAACTCTCAGCCTGAGAACATGTGGCCGGTAGGCATCCTTGAAGGATGGGAATAGCAATCATGTGACTTCACCAGAGTTTTACACACAGGAGGGCAGAAATATGCTTTGCACTGATCACAAAGCTTGCGGCGCATCGACACTGACGCAAAATACGATTCGATTTCTCATGGAGGCTGTCCTGATTTGCGCTGCACTCACGCTCGCGCTAATCGGTGCTGCTGTGCCTGCTGAAGCAGCATCCAAAAAGACGATCAATGACACGTTTTATTCAGATGTGTTCGTGAGCGGCAACTACGCGTATTATATTTCCGAGGATACGGGCAAGATCATCAAAATCAACATCAGCGAAGGAAGAACCAAGGTCATTTCTGATACCTACATCGGCAAGCGCGGTTTCGTCTTCGATACTATGCGGCTGTACAAGGGCTATCTGTATCTGGAGGGATCTGAATTCAAATTTAACTTGCGTATGGCGATTGATCCGCCAGCCCTCTGCAGGGTCAGTGCTGACGGCGGCAAGCTGCAATATCTATGCGAGCCCGGCCGCTCTGCCATCGCAATGAAGGGATCGCGGATCTATTTCAGGCAGTACAGGAATTTTAAAAAGGATGACCTGAGGACTTATACGCGCTCTATGAAGCTCAACGGCAAGGGCAAGCGAAACGAAAGCAAGGTCAAAGTCAAGACTTCGTGGAAAAAGAGCAATAAGGCTGGTTACAATCTGGATTTCAGGCCTGTCCTCAAGGACGGAATCAGGCCGAGTAACCCTGAGGCGCTTCCGTATGTGAAAGATCCATCAGGCAGAATAGCATTTTCAAATGCGTCTGTTTCGGGCATTTCTGAAGATCCTTACGATCCTGACTATGATGAAAATGAGGATGAGGAGGAAGATCCCGATCCTGACGAACTCGAAGAATACGACCCGGAAGAGTATTACAACATAGATATCTATCTCAGGACTCCGGACAAGTCGGTCTACATCGAAACCATCGAGTACAATGAGATATTCATGGAGACCCGCCACCACAAGACTTTTAATCCTCCGGATCCGTTCCCTGAGGAGCATGAGTGACAGCCAGCGCAGTGAATATCTCTGCTGCGTCGCCGCGGAGCAGCAGGGTCGCGCGTTCGTCTGCCGGAGTCGGCGTCTTGTTGATCACGATCAGATTTCTGCCGCTGAAATAATCGATGTATGATGCCGCAGGCTCGACTGCCAGCGAGGTGCCGGCGATTATCATCGTATCTGCGTTTGAGATTTCTCTGCACGCGCCGATAGACGTATATTTGTCGACCTGCTCGCCATACAGAACTACATACGGCTTGATGACGCCGCCGCAGCGGTCGCAGCGCGGCACTCCGTCTGTCTCCATTATCTTTGAGAGCGGAAATGAGGTTTCGCAGTCTACGCAGTAGTTTTCGTATATGCTGCCGTGGAGCTCATAGACGCGCTTGTTGCCGGCGGCCTTGTGCAGGCCGTCTATGTTCTGCGTCACTATTGCGCGCAGCTTATCCTGCTTTTCCCATTCGTAAAGCACTCGGTGGATCACGTTGGGTTTTGCATCGGGGTAGACCATATGTGATCTGTAGAAATCGAAGAACTCAGTCGTGTGCGTTGCGAAGAAGAGAGCGCTGAGCATTTCTTCGGGATCGCGGCCTGAGTTGTGGTTTGAATAGCAGTCGGTCTTGCGGGTGAAGCTGTGATCCGAGTTGCGGTCTGCGCCACTGTTTGAATAAAGACCATCGGCAGACCTGAAATCGGGGATGCCGCTCGCTGTCGACACCCCTGCCCCGCCGAAAAAGACGATCCTGCGCGAGACCGCAATTATTTCCTTCAATCGCTCTATATCAGCAAGCATATGGTCCTCTGGTAATAGATTTTAGATCTTTTTAGTTCTCTTTAGTTCTTGAAAATAGTTTTAGATCTCTTTAGTTCTTGTGTCAAGTGCGGTATGTTTGGTCACGGTTCGAATGTGGTTTTTGCCTGTCAACCGTGACCGGATGCTTTCAGCTGAGCCTTTATTACGCTGTTTGGTCACGGTTCAATCGCGATTTACGCCTGTCAACCGTGACCGGATGCTTTCAGCTGAACCTTTATTACGCTGTTTGGTCACGGTTCAAACGCGGTTTTTGCCTGTCAGCCGTGACCGGATGCTTTCAGCTGAACCTTTATTAAGCTGTTTGGTCACGGCTCAAACGCGGTTTTTGCCTGTCAACCGTGACCGGATATGACTCCTACTTAATTGTAACCTTTTTCCGGCGTTTTTCTTTGTGAATATCTTCTTGTATTTCTTTATGTATGTTTTGTTGGTTTTGGTTGTTCCGATTTTTATTTTTATGGTCTTTACCTCAGAGCCTTTAAAGGCGTTCCTGACACTTTTGCTCGTCAGTTTTTTGCTTTTGACAATAACCGTTTTGATGCCTTTTCCGCTGAACGCTTTCGCAGAAATCTTTTTGACTGTTTTGCCCAGGGTGACTGTTACAGCGCCGAGCTCAGATGCTTTTCGTATATCGCTTGCCGTGACTTTCGCTTTATTGATATTGCTTGCCTTTGCCAGTTCAAGCTTAGAAATAGCGGCTATTGCTTTTTGCAGTCGTTCTACCTTATTCGGATCCAGCGACGCTTTTTCTGATTCTGTAAGAACATCGTAAGCAGCCTTAGCTGCCTCGACATTACTCTTATCAGAAATCTTTATCGCTGATGAGTCAGGTAGCGCATCGACACTGTCTTCGACTGCCTTTACTGCTTCTGCGCTCCTGAGCGCGGATTCGGCCGCGTTAAGTTTATCGAGGATCTGTGTGCTTACAAGAGCTTTTTGCTCTGCTTTCAATGCGATAAAGCTTGCTCTTGCATTTTCGACAGCTGATTTATCGTTAATCGTGATGGCAGCAGGCAAACTGTTGATTATGGCTGCTACGGAATCAACCGCGGCCTGATCGTCGACAGGCGTATCCTCACCACTGCCGGACGCGCCGCCCCCAGCTGCACCGCCACTGCCTGAGCCGCCGCTGCCTGTATTTCCGCCGCCCGAGCCGCCGGAACCGCCCGAATCTCCGCCGGAGCCTGGATCAGGATTTACTGCTGTCCATTTCGCATACAGGGTCATATTTTTCTTTACTGCAGCATTGAAATCGTATGATATCGTACATGAGCTGTTAGTGTACCAGCCGCCAAAAGATTTGCCGCTGACGGATGGAGCGGTCGGCTGCACGGCCTTAGCTCCGTAATCAACGGTCTGATTTGCCGGCTTTGGCGCGGCTGCAGACTCGCCATTGAGGTCAAATGTTATGGCGCATCGCACCTTCGACCATCCGGCAAAGAGCTCCTTATCCGCTGTGACCGGAGTGCTGAAATCGTATTTGGCTGTGCAGCTGCTGTCTGTGTACCAGCCGGTAAAATTCCATCCCTCTGCACTAAGATTTCCCGGATTAGATGCTTTGCCGCCGCGCAGGACGCTCTGCGAGGGCGGAGTTGTTCCGTGTCCGTTAGCATTGAACGACACCGTGTATTTTGTCCTGTCTGCTTCGATCTTTGTTTCGCTGCCGATGATATTGCCGTCTTTGTCAAAGAATGATAAATAGAAATATTTGCCGTCATTTGTGATGCGGCTCATCATTCCTTTTGCTGCAATACTCGCGCCGCTGCCGCTTGTATTTTCGCTGTCACTCATACAGCCTGCGGACAAATAGTAAAACTGAATCGGAGTGTTGCTGCCGGAGAGTACGCTCCCCGGTTTGATCACTTTTCCATAATTTGTATCACTAAGAGTATGATTGTGCCCCCAGATGAATACGACATTTATGTTCTTTGCATTGACAGCGTTGTTGATAGTGCTTATTACGTTTGCGGCATTTTTTGTTGATCTGCTTGTCCAGTTCGAGTTGTAACTATGTAAAGGAAAATGCGTTGCGATATAGTAAACCTTTTTGCTGTTCAGGCTTATTCCATTAAGGTAATTGCTCAGCTTGCTTACCTGTTCGGTGCTATAGCCGCCGCTGCTCTGAGAATCTGACAAGGAGCCGAGACAGTATATCTCATATTTATCTGTATTACTGACCAGAGTATCTGTCACGAATTTGCTCTGCGTGCTGTCAGATCCATATAATGTACCAGGAATATATCCGCCGTCCATTTTATCCAGCTCGTGGTTTCCCGTTGTATATGCAGTATTTGCCGCGCCAAGAATCTGGTCAGCGGCGTTCATCGCAGCCTGCGCCCACGTCCAGAAATTTCCTGTCAGCTCACCGGAATAAGGTTCTCCGCTGGACTTGCCCATGTCTCCGCAGAACGTCATGAAATCTATGCTCCCGCCGACATAATTATTTATGCTTTGGATCCATGCGCTAAGGCGATTTGCCGACTCATTGCCCGGCTCATTATGTACATCCGATGTGAACGCTAATATATAATCTCCGCCGGATGATGCCGCATGCACCGGCATCATGTAAAGCTGCGGGATGCCCGTTACAAGAACCAGAGCAAGTAACAGTCCCAATAGTTTTTTCCTAAACATGATTCCTCCTGATAAGAACTGAGGACCGGCTGCCTGACTGTATTATGTCCGGTATTCCGATCCCATCATCTGCATCTTATCGATATATGACAGCAAATGCAAATGATGCCATATTTTAAAGAAATTATCCCTGCATCAGTTTGACGTGCTTCCCCGCAAAGGCTATCCCTATCGTTACTATACGGTTTATACCCCGGGACTTCATTTCGGTATCATAACGCCGGTCTTTTATCTGCGTAATAGCCTGATCCAGCAGATCATCAAGGTCGGCATCCGGATTCTTGTCAAATTTAAGTTCAAAGATCAATCCCGGAAGCTCTTTGCTTATTGGTTCGAGCTGGATATCGAAGTGCCCGAGTCCTCTTTCCCGGTTAGATCTGACATGATACCTATTGTTGAATATCGCGCATATTCCCAGCATAAAGCCGTGATAAAAGCCTTCACTTCCCGGATCAAAGCTGCTCACTGCCTGCATCACATAATCCTCAAGCAGTTTTTGCATCTGTCCGATATCATTATTGTATATCGCATGCTGTATTCCTATAGCAGTCGGTTCAATCCCTCCATGAGGAAACCTGTTCATTATCTCGCTGACATATACCCTGGATATCTCTTTGTTAGGTATGGAGACTTCACACATAAACTCACCGTCAATCTGTGGGTATATTTTCGATATCTTAAGATATCCTGTAGTCAGCAGGAAGCTGTATATACTTGACTGTTTACTCCTGATCTCCGGATAGATCACACTTGTGTCCACATATGTTGTGATGCTTTCGCCTTTCATTAGCTTCAGCAGATTGTCCTCGATTTCTGCGGATGATGTTGAGATTATCTCTCCGACTATACTGTTACTGGCGGTCGACTGCCAATATGCTTTTGGCATACAATCCTCGGCAATATAATTTATTACTGACCACGGATTAAAGATTTCGTGATCACCGAAGGTATACCCGTCATACCAGCTGCATACCTCGTCATACTTGTCATCAGCTCCATAATATTTCAGCATCTGCTTTACCTCATCCTCAGTAAATCCGAAATACTCGCTGTAGAGAGTGTCTGTGATGCTGTAAACTTTGAGATTGTTCATGCCGCTGAATATGCTTTCTTTAGCGACACGCAGTATGCCGGTCAGGAATCCAAATGCAATATTCGGATTATCCTTGAATCCACCGGAAAAAAGATTGCGGACAAATTCTATTATCTGTTCATAGTATCCCGCCAGATAGCCCTCCTGTATCGGTGTATCATACTCGTCGATCATTATGATCGCAGGCATTCCATGATGTTCTGCCAGCATCTTGGACAGTATCTTGAGTGCATCAGCAAGATCCACCAGCGATGCCTCTCGACCCAGCACGCTGCGGAAATATTTTTTCTCTGCATCGCTACAGCGCGGACTGTCGAGGAGGTATCTGTGTCTGTCAAATTCCATCGAAAGAAGTCCTGACATATTCGTCAGAGCATTGTCCCATGTGTTGTATTTGACATCTTTGAATGAGATATAAATAACGGGGTATCTACCCTGATGCTGCCTGTATCCATGCCCGCATTCCCAGATCGCTTTATCTTTGAAATATACAGAGGTATCTTCTTCGCTTATCTCAAAAAAGACTCTCAGCATATCCATGTTAAGAGTCTTTCCGAAACGCCTTGGCCTTGTGAACAAAGAGACTTGGACTTTTCTGTCCAAAAAGTCTCTTATCATCATAGTTTTATCCACATAATAATAATTATCGACCGCGTTTCTGAAATCGGATATCCCTATAGGCAGACTTCGGCGGACAGTGCGGTCTTCACGATCTCCTCGTTCACTTGCAGTTATTCCCGATATATTGTCAGGTATCATCCATTTTTTCCCATTCCTGACCGCGCCGTATATCAGTTCCTTTTGACAAAGCTGCTGGACCCGGCGAACCGATATCCCGAGTCTTTCAGCAGCTTCATTTGCAGAAATATATTTCATCGCCACACCTCCGACAATGCAGTCATAAATTACGTGTCACAATCACTGCAGTCAGGATATCGTTAATTGCGAAATATATCAATATGTGTTTCGCAAAACATTTCGCTAAATTTCGTTATAATGCAATTTTAACGAAATTTAGCGAAAGATCTTTATGCAATAAATAACCAGAGAGCGGTACAAAAGTGATAGTTCCAGTCTCATTATTATGTACTGGGTTGAAACAGATCATCGAGGGTAATCGTATTGAAAAATCACCAAAATATTCGATGGGTTTTAAGCCAAATGTTGTGATAAGGGTATTATGGATCGAGGCATTTTGGGGAATAATCTCTCGAAGCAGACGTTCTCGTCTTACGAGCGCAAAATAGCAATCATTATTTGCTACATATTCATCACTGTAAAACTTGACATCTCCAGCACGCCGAATTTCATTTCTAATAAATAATGTAAATCTTTGGAAATTGCCCCTGTTTGTGTTACTCTTGAGGCATGGGAGGTGTTCTTATGAAATCAATGAAGAAATGGGCTGCGCTGGCTCTGTCTATCGTCATGGCGGCGGGAATGACGCCGGCGGCGGTTATGGCCGAAACCGGCGGCAGCATCGCGGGCAGGAGCTGTACGCCTACGCTCGATGAGATGGCGGCGCAGATGCAGGATAAAAATAATGATCCGTTCGCGTTCAGAGAGGGGCAGGATCCTGCCGCTGCCGGCATTCAGGCTGAGACTTACCCTTCAAAATACGATCTGCGTAATGTGGACGGTAAGAACTACGTGACTCACATCAAATTCCAGAATCCTTTCGGGACCTGTTGGGGCTTTGCCGCTATCGCGGCTGCCGAGACAAGCATACTCGGATCCGGGCTCGCCGCTCAGGACGGCTACAACGCCGACACGATGGATCTTTCCGAAAAGCATCTGGTCAATTTTATCAGCATGCCTATAGACATCGAGGGGCACTCACAGTATGGCGAAGGCACGCATTATGATAAGGAAAAGACCGCGTCAGAGAGATTCATGTCAGGCGGCATGTTTATCTATGCAACTACTATGTTTTCGTCCGGCATGGGTCCTGTAATGGAGGATCTCGGCTCCGAGTACGAATATCACGGGATCAACGGGTGGACTGACAAACGCAAGATAGGCGGCAAGTGGATGAATTATTGCTACAGCGCAGATGACGACTGGTCTCTGCCTTCGGACAGGCGTTTCTATCAGTCGTATGCGCTCAAGGAATCGTATATGCTTCCTTCGCCTGCAGGCTTCAGCGAGGATGACGAATACGAGTACAACGAGTCTGCAACTAATGCGATCAAGGAACAGCTGATGAATAAGCGCGGCGTGGAGATAGCCTTTCACGCGGATTCATCGCAGCCTGACGAGGAGAACAAGGATCAGTACATCAGCACCAATTGGGCGCACTACACCTATGACAATGCCAGAGTGAACCACGGTGTGTGCATCATTGGATGGGATGATGACTACCCGGCAGCTAATTTCAACAAATATCATCAGCCGCCTGCTGACGGTGCGTGGCTCGTAAAGAACAGCTGGGGCTCCGCCGAGGAACAATTTCCTGACTGGGGGAACGGGGCCTGGGGCTATAAGAACGAGAAAGGGCAGCACACAGGCTATTTCTGGATCTCCTACTATGACCGGAGCATAAAAATGGCTGAGGCTCTTGCGTTTGACAAGAGCAATGTCGAAAAGGAATACCTGCTCGATCAGTACGATTTTATGCCGGTTTCAGAGATCCGCAGCGCCGATGTTGATGGTGAAGCTTCGACGGCCAATGTGTTCTGCACGGACAGCACGGTTCAGCTCGAGCAGATCTCGTGCCAGACTGCCGCGCCGGGAACAAAGGTGAATTATGAGGTATATGTGCTGGGGGATGATTTTACGAGTCCTGCAGACGGAGTGAAGGTCGCGTCCGGATCTGAAGAATTCGCCTATGGAGGCTTCCACAAGATCACTCTCGACAAGCCTGTCAGGCTGCAAAAAGGTCAGCACTATTCCATAGTCATCACTCAGATCACTACTCAGGGCAAGTTCAATGTAAACGTGCCTGTTGCGGACAACGAGAGAGCAGCTAAGAAAGACGGCTACAGCTCATGGGATGTCGGTATCATCAATCCGAGGGAGAGCTATCTGAAAACCGACGGAGAGTGGATCGATTACTCGAACGCTTCGATCAGGAAGAAACTGACCGGCGAGAATTATAAGTATTATTCTATGGATAATTTCCCTATCAAGGGATACTGCACAGAGCTTGACAATATATCGCTGAATGTTGTGGGTACTGCCTCTAAGCTGTACGTCAACGGTAATTCGGCTCAGCATCCCGGATCGGCATCTCTGGTTCTAAAATTCTCGGGTGACAGGGATCTGCTGCCTGACGACCCGCAGTTCACATGGGCTGCAGCAGACGGAAGCGAAGATGTTTTTGATTTTACTGTGAATGCCAATGATTCTACAAGATGCACGGTTACCGCCAGGAGGCCGGGCAAGGGCTATCTTACCGTAACTGTTGACGGCTTCGGAATGCGTGTCATCCCGGTCAATGTCTCTCTGCCGGCAAGTGTAATGATAAAGTCTCTCAAGCCGGGTAAAAGCAGGCTCCAGGTGAACTTTGATTCCGCCCCGACGCTTGCGGAGGGATGTCAGATCGCGTACCGCGTCAAGGGAACATCAAAGTGGAAATATAAGGATGTGAGCAGCACTGCCAAAAAGGTCACGATCAAGGGTCTTAAGAAAGGCAAACGCTACCAGGTA
Organism: Mogibacterium sp.; assembly: GCA_017433945.1. Classification (GTDB taxonomy): domain Bacteria; phylum Bacillota; class Clostridia; order Peptostreptococcales; family Anaerovoracaceae; genus Crickella. Next base: position 11,144 of record JAFRGH010000211.1, read on the forward strand.
AGGGCGCGTGTATACGTGACAAACTCGTATGGCGAGCTCTGCTGCGGACCATGGAGCAAGACAAAGACGAGTAAAAAGCTAAAGTAGATCAGTAATTGAATCAGACAATTGATTTACATATAATCGGGTCAGGAAGAGCGTTGCTCGTCAGCAACTAACTCGACCTGGTTCGGTTGCCGCCTTAGTTACGTGAACTGGCGGCTTTTTTGATGGTTATCGTCACTCGTATGACCCGTCGGTCATACGTGACGGTGACTACTTTACTGTATGTGTCCGTGAGGCGGCGTCCACTATACGGACGGCTTCGGCGGCTATCTCGCGGAGTCTGTCGCGCTCGTCTTTGAGGTAGAGGTAGCCAAGCAGTGCTTCAAAGCCGGTGGCCAGCTTGTATTCCTTAGGATCTGCGTGCTGAGGCCTGGACATGGATCTGTGGTTGCGGGCTCTCTTGAGCAGAGCCGCCTCTTCCTCTGTAAGGAAGCCCGACGCGAGCATGATCCTCGCAGCTGCAGCCTGTCCTCCCGCCGATACATATCTGACAGCCGTATGATGGGCGCGGCCGGCATCGTTTGGCTTGTCGCAGACTATTTTCTCGCGAATAATAACCTCGAAGACGGCGTCCCCGAGGTATGCGAGCGATGTTGTGTTCATTCTGTTCAGTTCTTCAGATCTCATCTGGCTTTTCTCTTTTCTATTTCATTAGGCTCACGAGCCGTCCCCGCTGACTCATTAAACCGCAACGGGAATGTTGCGGATCTGTTCTCCGTGCTGATAGTTCTCTACCTTTATATCATCGGGTGTAAAATCGTAAAAATCCTTTACATCCGGGTTGAGTGTGACCTTAGGTGCCGGGTACTGCGGTCTCGCGATCAGCTCTTTGATTATGTCTACGTGCCTGTCATAAATATGCGCATCCGAAATGACGTGGACAAGCTCTCCCGCTTTGAGTCCGGATACCTGCGCCATCATCATGAGCAGGACGGCATACTGCACGACGTTCCAGTTGTTGGCCGCAAGAATGTCCTGCGATCTCTGATTGAGTATGGCGTTGAGCGTATCGCCCTTGACATTGAATGTCATCGAATAGGCGCACGGTTCAAGCCTCATCTCGCTCAGATCCTCAAAATTATATATATTGGTCATGATGCGGCGGCTGTAACGATCATTTTTGAGACACCAGAGCACGTTGTCGACCTGATCCATCTCACCCTGCCTGAACTTGTATTTCTTTGCCATCTGGTATCCGTAGGCCTTGCCTATGGTGCCGTTCTCATCCGCCCACTCATCCCAGACGTGCGCTTTGAGGTCGCAGAGCCTGTTCGACTTGCGCTGCCATATCCAGAGCATCTCATCGGTCGCGAGCTTGATCGCTGTCGGCCTCAGAGTCAGGGCAGGGAATTCCTCGGACAGGTCATACCTGTTGACCACGCCAAAATTCTTGATGGTGTGGGCGGGCGTCCCGTCCTCCCAGTGCGGCCTGACAGGCATACCCTCGGTGCTGAACCCGTAATCGAGTATGTCCTGACACATATTTACAAATAATTGATCTGCTTTACTCATTATTAATATCAAATGAAAAGAGTGGAGCGAACTGCCTGCGCAGTGGCTCTGCGGTAGCCGGTACTTAGCGATAAACGAGCACACTCCACTAATAAAGTGCGAAGTTTGAGCTTAGTACCGCTGCGTTAAACCGCAGCGAGGCGCGAGCCGTACACTGTAAAGGCAGTGCGCTCCGCTCCAATTATGTTATGCGAAAATTAATTGCGGATGATCTGTACGCCCTGCGGTGTGTCCTTGAGCGTGATGCCCATTGCCGCAAGCTGGTCCCTTATTTCATCGGCTCTTGCCCAGTTCTTTTCCTTGCGGGCTGCCTGTCTCTCGTCTATCAGTGCCTGGATATCATCGCCGAGACCTTCCTCTTCATCCGACTCCTTGAACACGCCGAGGACCTCGGTAAGCTCGTGAATCCTTGCGAGGGCTTCCTTTGCGTATGATTTTGACGCACCGTCACGCACAGCGACATTTATTTCTGTGACCATCTCGAATATGACCGAAATAGCGTCCGCTGTGTTCAGATCGTCGTCCATTACCTCGATGAATCTCTCTCTGAATTTGTCGAGATCCGCCAGCTTCTCAGCCTCGCCGTCCATCGCCTCATCTGTTCCGTTCTTGATCAGGAACTCGAGTGTTTCGATGGCCGTAGCGATCCTGTCATAGCCGACCTTGGACGATTTCATGAGCTCATCGCTGAAATTGATCGGGCTGCGGTAGTGTCCTGAGAGCAGGAAGAACCTGATAAAGTCGCCTGTGTATTCCTTGCGGATGTCCCTTACGGTAAAGAAATTGCCGAGCGATTTGGACATCTTGACGTTGTCTACAGTTATATATCCGTTGTGCATCCAGTAGTTTGCGAACGGTACTCCGTTGCAGGCCTCGGACTGCGCGATCTCGTTCTCATGGTGAGGGAAGGTCAGGTCCTGTCCGCCTCCGTGGATGTCGATGGTCTCGCCGAGGTGCTTCTTAGCCATGGTGGAGCACTCGATATGCCAGCCCGGTCTGCCCATTCCCCATGGAGATTCCCACGCGATCTCGGACTCTTCCTTGCGGGCCTTCCAGAGCGCGAAGTCCAGAGGATCCTTTTTGACCTCTCCGATGGCAATCCTTGCGCCGCTCTCGAGATCGTCTATATTCTGTCCGGACAGCTTGCCGTATTCCTCGAATTTGCGTGTCGAATAGTAGACATCGCCGTCCGCCTCGTATGCGTAGCCCTTGTCGATGAGGCCCTGAACGAAGGCGATGATCTCCGGAATGTGCTCTGATACCTTAGGATGCACGTCTGCCTTGATGACGTTGAGTGCTCCGGCATCCTCGAAATACTCCTTGATATATTTCTCCGAAACCTCCGGCGCGGTTATGCCCTCCTCCTTGGCTCTGTTGATGATCTTGTCGTCTACATCGGTAAAATTCTGTACGAACTTGACCTCGTAGCCTCTGTATTTGAAGTATCTGCGCAGCGTGTCGAACACTACGAACGGTCTCGCGTTGCCTATATGGAAATAGTTATAGACTGTAGGTCCACAGACATACATCTTGACCTTTCCCTCTTCGAGAGGTACGAATTCTTCCTTGCGATGGGTCAAAGTGTTGTAGACTTGCATGTGTTTTTCCTCCCCGGTTTGTCTCTGTAAATATTCTGCATTCATTCTGCAGTTATTAGCTGTTTAGTAATAATTCGGCAATGAACTGATGATATTGACGCCTTATGTGTCACCCGGCTTCATCGCTTTACTGACCTTAGTATTGTACACCAAGAACGGCTCCGATGCACCCCATTATCAGCAATACGAAGATCGGGCTTTTTTTGAATTTGATTATCAGAGTGACCGTGGCGATCAGTATGAGTATGGATACTGCATCTACAGGCAGCCCCATCATGGCACCGGGAACGCCGCTGCTCAGATCCAGTCCCATTGCTGTAAACAATCCGGATCCAAGTCTGCCCTCTCCTGCCAGTGCCGGCTTTATGAGAGTGACGACTGCCGCTCCTATCAGGCCGAGGGTCGCCGGCCTGATCCCGCTTATCGCCCCGTTGACGATCCTGCTGCTGCGGAACTGGTCGATGATCCTCACGACAATGCTTACTATTATAAAGGCGGGCAGTATGACTCCGAAGGTCGCCGCGAGTGATCCTCTGATGCCGGCTGCTTCGTAACCGACATAGGTCGCTGTATTGACAGCAAGCGGCCCCGGCGTCACCTGAGAAATGGCGACGATGTTGGCGAACATTTCTCTGCTTATGTCGAGGAACGGCTGTATGCTGTCGTAGATGAGCCTGACTATAGCGAGGCCGCCTCCGAATCCGAGCAGACCTACCTTGAAAAAGCTGACAAAGAGGTTCCAATACATTATTCTGCACTCACCCCTTCCTCACGCTCTTCTCTTTCCTCTGCAGCTGCCGCTTCGCGCGCGCCTTTTCCGCCTATGAACGCAGCCGCCACTCCCAGAAGCAGGAAGAGCAGGATGACGTAAGCCGTATTGATGCCGATGACTGCGATCAACACGAAGCTGAGAACTGCCGCGGCCACAGTCCATTTATTTTTGAAGACTGCGGATGAGAGCTGGATTATCGATACCGCTATGAGTCCGAGGGCTGCTGCCCTGAGTCCGGCCATTGCCCCGCTTAGATAGACGTTGTCGCCCATGTTGGTGATAAATGTCGCTATCAGCAGGATCATTACAAACGAAGGCAGTACGACTCCAAATGTCGCGACTATCGATCCTATCAGACCTTTCTTTTTGTATCCCACGAATGTGGCCATGTTGATCGCGACAACTCCCGGCAGGCTCTGACATACCGCAATGATGTCAACGAACTCATCCGTGCTGTACCATTTCTTCTCCACAGTCATTGAATGCTGCAGCAAAGGAAGCATGGCAATGCCGCCGCCGATCGTGAAGGCGCCCAGCTTAAAGAATATTATGAACAGTTCCAGCAGTTCTCCCATTATCAGTCTCTTCCCTGGTTTATAAGGCATCTTTTCCTGACTGTATATATCAGAAAGAATGGGCATCAGTCAATGCCGATGCCCATTTACATTTAAAATAGCATGTTTTTTTGGTTTCGCCCTTTTTAAAGGGCGGGAGGTAACGCTTTTTTGCCGAATATCGCGGATTTGCGTTAACCCGGTCCTGTTTTGCGAATTAGTGCGCGTTCATTGTCTCCTCGGAGAGTCTGGAGAAGAAGCA
>JAFRGH010000212.1 GCA_017433945.1 Mogibacterium sp.
ACATCAGAAATCATCGGGCAGGATCTGCTCAAGGATCAGGGCCTGCACATATCTCAGTTCGCGGACGGATTATCGACAGCTCTTTCGGGATGCTTCGGATCGTGCACTACCACCACATACAGTGACAACATCGGAGTTATGGCCATAACCAAGGTCTACAGCGTATGGGTCATCGGAGGAGCAGCATTATTCTCGATCTTCCTCTCATTCATAGGCAAGGCTTCGGCTCTCATACAAACGATCCCCGGCCCTGTAATGGGCGGCGTCAGCTTCCTGCTCTACGGAATGATCGGAGCATCCGGTATCCGCCTGATGGTAGATTCGCGAATCGATTATTCAAAAGCGCGCAACCTCGCGATGACATCGGTAGTATTCGTTGTAGGTCTCTCCGGCATAGCAATCAACCTCGGCGATGTACAGCTCAAGGGAATGAGCCTCGCGGCCATCACAGGCATGCTGCTCGGACTCGTTATGTATCTGCTCGATAAATTCAGGCTCACAAACGAGTACGAGGACGCGGAAGAGGAAAGCGGCGAAAGCCTGAAGACATTCTCAAAGAAATAACAGGATCCGGGAAATAACAGTATACGGATCAGAGATTATATTACGCATAAAAAGAGAGGGATCCGGCTATCAACGTGCCGGAAAGCCTCTCTTTTTTTACTCCGCTTATCTGTTTAGCAAATACCGCGGCTGCGATTATCCGAAATATCTTTTCCCCAGTCTCTCAAAGGCTTCTCTCGATCTCTGTATGGTCTCATTCGATATGCTGAACGATGCCCTCGCCCATCCCGGGCCATCAAACGCCGATCCGGGCGTGAGCAGTATCCGTTCCTCCTTTGCCGCATTAACGAATTCCTTATCATCCGGCACAGGTGATTTGAACCACATATAGAACGCTCCCTGCGGATAGATCGCTTCGAAGCCTGCCCCTGTTATTATCTCATACAGATCCCTGGCATTTCTCTTGTAGTAATCAAGATCGGACCTGCACTTGAGGCATCTTTCAACTATGAGCTCCTGTATCGTAGGAGCGTTAGTGCCGCCGAGCACTCTGCCTGCTATTATAAGAGCTTCGGCAAGCTCCTCATGTCCCTCCGCGCATTTAGGCACAGCGACATAACCTATACGGTCTCCTGGCATAGAGAGAGATTTAGACCATGAATAAGCGATAAGCGAATCCTCATAATAGTCGCATGGGAACGGTACCTTCGCGTCAGTATATACGAGTTCCCTGTACGGCTCGTCCGCTATAAGGTATATCGTGTGGCCGAACTTTTCCTCCGCCTCTCTGAGCACATCCCCTACAGCCTTGAGGGCTTTTATCGAATAAACCTTGCCGGTCGGGTTGTTTGGATTGTTGAGCATAACCGCCCTGACCTCAGGCACCAGCAGCTCTCTCAGAGCCTCCGCGTCCGGATCAAAGTTAAGAGCTTCATTTGCAGGCACGACCAGAGTCTCAGCGCCCCAGTTCAGAGCCCAGTTGCCGTACTCCACAAAATACGGAGCAAATACAGCAAGCTTGTCGCCCGGATCAAAAATGCATTTATTGATCATATTGATCGAATAAGCGGCGCCGCAGCTCATTATAATATGTTCCGCGTCAAAATAGTCCCCGCCTGCCCTCTCGTTGAGGTCATCCGCAACAGCCTTTCTGGTCGATTCGAAGCCGGCGTTTGACGGATAGCTGTGGACATAGTGCGGATCCAGCTCATGATTGATGTAATCTATCGCGTCAAAAACTTCCTGAGGCGGATCCAGCCCCGGATTGCCTATGCTGAAATCATATACGTTCTCAGCTCCGTAGATCCTGGCCAGTCTCTTGCCTTCCTCAATCATAGCTCTGATCTGCGAGCTGCCGTTCACAAACGGCTTCATCGCATTTGAAATCATTTTATTACCCCCGTAAATCACAATTCCTTAAAAAAACAGCATCATACTGACGGATTTGATCAAATACATTTAATAATCGATATTATCCGTGAGAATGATACTGACCCTTGCGCACTAAGTATATCACGTTTTTTGTATAATCACACAAGTTAATTTGCGCAATTTCTATACAATAACACAAACCCGGGCACTGTCAAGACGTCAGACTTTATCTTGATATTATAACTTGAAAAAAGCTTGCATTTATTCGATAATTGATTTGTATGGGCAACGGCTCATTCATCTGAAAATATACCCTTTTGCTAATAAAATGTTTATACGGAGGAGATTATTATGGCTACATATGATTGGAGCAAGTTCGGTCTTCATATCCCTCAGATCATGCTTCCTAAGAAAGGCACTGATTATTCGAAATGGGCTGTAGTGGCATGCGACCAGTACACGTCCGAGCCTGAATACTGGGATGAGGTCGAGAGCATTGTCGGCGACGCGCCATCGACACTCAGACTGATGCTGCCTGAGATCTATCTTGACGGACCGGATGAAGCAGAGCGCATCAAGGCTGTAAGAGCTGCCATGGACAAATACCTGGCTGACGGCACTCTCAGAACCATGGCGCCGGGCTGCATGCTTATCAAGAGAACTGCCGAGGGCAGATCGCGTCTGGGACTCGTGATCGCTACAGACCTCGAAGCATACGATTTCAACAAGGGATCAAAATCCCTTACAAGAGCTACTGAGGGAACAGTAGTAGAGCGTCTACCGCCTCGCCTCAGGATCAGAGGAGACGCGCCTATCGAGATGCCGCATATCCTCATTCTGATCGACGACCCTGAAAAGACAGTTATCGAGCCACTCGTAAATGCTCCTAAGCAGGTCATCTATGACACTGACCTCATGATGAATGGCGGACATATTACAGGCTGCTTCATCGAGGAGAAGGATCTTGCCGGCGCTCAGGAAGCTCTCTCCGCGCTCTACGACAAGGCAGAGGAAAAATACGGCGCTGGAAATGTCATCTTCCAGGCTATGGGCGACGGAAACCATTCGCTCGCTACAGCAAAGACCGCGTGGGAAAACATCAAAAAGACTCTCTCCCCTGAGGAGATCGAGACTCACCCTGCAAGATACGCTCTCTGCGAGATCGAGAATATCCACGACGAAGGCATCGTTTTCGAGCCTATCCACAGAGTCATCTTCGCAAAGGAAGGCCAGAGCGGAACAGAGCTGGTTGAAAAGGCAGTAAGCCTGCTTGACAGAGACAACGGCAAGGCATACCTCGCGGAATCAGGCGCGGCTGTACCTGAAGGCGCGTTCTGCATCCCGTACATCACAGGCGCCGGCTGCGGCAATATCATCATCGAGCAGCCTGACAACAAGCTCGAGGTAGGAGCTCTGCAGCACGCTCTTGACATCATGGTCAAGGAGGAGAAATGCTGTGATATCGATTACATCCACGGCAAGGACGTTGTCGAAAGACTCGGAACCAAGGACGGCAACGCCGGATTCCTGCTCCCTGCAATGGACAAGTTCATGCTCTTCCCTGCGGTAGCAGCAGACGGCGCTCTGCCTCGCAAGACATTCTCCATGGGATAAGCAAACGAGAAGAGATACTATATTGAGACAAGATATATCGCAAAATAGAATGTCTTAATCTCCCTGATCAGGCTCAGGATAATACAGCACCCGTATCGGTCATCCTACCGATACGGGTGCTTTTTTCTGATCTGTTGCCGCAGTGATCAGCTTTTTGAGTTCGAGTTTGAGTTTGAGTTCGAGTTTGAACCTGAACCGCTTCCCGGTTTTGCCGGAGGATCGCCTGCCGGTTTATTGCCGGAATCACTGCTTCCGTCAGGTTTTTCAGGCGGTTCGCCGCTCGGCTTCTCTCCGTTTCCCGGTCCGCCGCTTCCGCCGTCAGGAGGAGCCTGACCGTCTCCCGAAGCTCCCTCCGGTGCTCCGCCTGTGCTGTCTGAGCTGCCTGACGATATTTCAAAGGCTTCTCCCTTTGAGGTAGATCCCGCTTCATACTCCTTGCCGTCTATATACAGCTTATGTCCGTTCAGATCTATCGCGTCCTTGTCGCTTACCGTCAGACCCGATACATATGAATCCGCGGTCAGGGTCCATGTGCTGCCGTCTTCTATTTCCACATACACATCACCCTTCTGCCCGTCCCTATTGATCGCGCCCATATATGACGAGCTGTCCTTGAGGTACATGTTCAGTACGGATACATCATCCACCGAGATATCACCCTCTATCGTCTGCCTGCCGGCGTTCAGATTGATCCTGCCTCCGTTTGAGCCCTCATTTCCCCATCCGGCTGCTTCAGCCCTGAGAAAGAGTCCGTCTTCATCCTCGTTGCTTATCTCAACATCAGTAAGATCGATTTCGCAGGCGGTGTTGTTTACAAAGAATATATCTCCGTTTTTGTTGCTGATGCTTCCGCCGTTTGCGGTAAATGAGGATGTTCCCGAATCCGCGTCGCCGGACATCGACTGATAGATCATTACAGCCTGATAGTAATCAGATTTATCACTGTTCTTCGTATTATTGTCAGCAACAAGAGTATCGTTATTCAGCGTAACCGAATTCTTTCCTTCAACTACTATTCCCTGTGAAGCCGCAGATTCCATGTATGAATCGTTCACGGTGATATCAGCTGTGGAATAGACTACAGGCGAGCCCGTTCCCGTTGTTTTGTAATATCCCTTTGTAACCGTCACTGTACCGCCGCCTCTGTCCGATCTGATCGCGGCTGACGAGTTTCCGGACGTATTGATAGTAAGATTCTCAGCATTCATGGTGCCGCCGCCTGTCGTCATCAGACCGCCAGAGCAGTTCCCCTGCGTCTCGATAACAGAGTCGGCAATATTTACCGTCGTTCCCTCGCCATATGAGAATACGGCGTTGGCATGTGTTCCGTTCGTTTCTATTAGAGAGTCCTTTATCGTCAGCGTTCCTTTTTCTGTAACAAACACCGCGGAGTTCTCTCCGTAAAAATCCGCCTCGTCTCCGTCAGATTCGCCTGTCTTGCTTACACCGACATTTGAGTATTCCTTTTCCTCGCCGCTGACCTCGACAGCATGACCGCCATCCTCTGTATTTTCTATTTCCTCATTTACAGTGATATCGGCTTTTGTCAGGTAATCAGCCGCCGCGGATGCCGCGTCCTCCGTGCCCTGACCTGAGCACGCGCATAGCGCTGTTATCATCAGTGTTACACCGGCTGCTGCCGCAAGTTTTTTGATTCTCGTTTTTAAACCCATTTTTCATCCTTTCCGCGCATCCTTTCGTCACAATCAGAAACCGTCAGATATCATTTTTGCAAAAGCAAGTCTTCGGATACGCTGTCTTTTTATACTGCAGCTGCTTCAGACCGCAGCACATCTTACATGATGAATAATAGAGTCTACGGCTTAATTAAACTTAAAATATGACAAGAATTATTTACCGTATGATATTTTCCCTTTAGTATTTACTCACAATGAATTAATATGCATTTATTATGCCCTTTTTTAGCAAGTAACGGAGGCATGAGATGAAAAGGATTTGTTCTGTTCTCTTATTGATCGTTATAGCTGTGTTCTCAGCACCGTCAGCCGGCTTTGCCGCGAGCGTCCCGTCTCTGGACGACGCTGTCGTATATCACATTTCGGAGAACGACTACAGATCCGGCGACTGCGTTCTTACAGCCTGTAATTATATGATCAGGCGGGCTGCCATAATGAGGAAATCCCACCTCTGGTCCACTATCACAAACGCGAAGCTGCGCAAATCAGCTACCGTCGGAGGTAATTCAAGCTCTGTCAAAAACGCGTATTATTTTACCCACGACGGCATCAGATATACCATAGGCAGCGGCAGTCTTACCGGAGATAACGCGAACGAAAAAAAGGCAGTGCTCGCAAGCCTGCTTAACAAGTACAGATACGGCATCGTGGTATACGGCTCGAACGCGGCTTCATCGGGAAGTCACGCAGTGCTCGCAGTCAGCATGAAAAACAACACGGTCTATGCTGCGGATGCCGCATTCAACACCGGCGAGGAAAACGCGGGTATACAGAAATGGAACAACACCATAATGAAAAGCATTTCCAAATGCACAAAATTCTGGTGCATCACCGAGGTGTCTGGCGGCAGCGATTCGGCCGAAAGCGGAAATGCCAAATCCACATTGAGGATCAGCGGAATACGGGCGCCGGAAGCTCTGAAGAAGGGCTCAGGCTTTTCGATAAAAGGCATCGTAGAGTCCAACTATCCTCTCAGGACTGTCACAGTAATGGTCAAGGACAAAAACGGCAAAACAATGATATCTAAGCAGGCCAAGCCTGAGGGGTGGTCATATGATCTCACCAGGCTGGATCCCTATATCAAATTCGGCAGTCTTGACAACGGGACCTACAAATACATTGTGAAGGCAGAGGATGCGAAGAAATCCAAAACACTTTATAAGACCGCGTTCAGTGTAAACACAAAGGCCAAATCCACATTAAAGATCGTCTCCGCCTCGGTGCCCGGCGACAAGCTGGAAAAAGGCAAGGCATTCTCGGTCAAGGGCATTGTCAAGTCGAACTACCGGATACTAAGTGTAAAGGCTTCGATAACATCAAGCTCAGATTCATCAGGCAAAGCGCTATATAAGTCCTCTGCAGAGCCTGAGAGCAAAAGCTATAACATAAATAAATTTGACAGCGAGCTCAAATTCAGCAAGCTTAAAAAAGGCAAATATGTCTATAAGGTCAGCGCAAAGGACGATAAGAAAAGCAAGATACTGATCCGAAAGACATTCACAGTAAAATAGCTCGAAAACAGATGCAGTATTCGAGCTGAACAAATAGATTAGAGCCAAAATAAGTGCAGGCCCGAAAGCCTGCACTTTTTACTCGAATAAGTGATTGTTAATTCTTGTTTATCTGCTCAGCATTGCCATTCTATCAGTCAGCAACAGCATCTCTTGCTCTTGCCTTGTCATATACTGCTCTCTCCTTGTCGAGAGTCGGTGTGACCTTGGCAAC